>NZ_CP020921.1:612500-750000 GCF_003057965.1 Thermodesulfobium acidiphilum | reverse complement strand
GCAAGAGCGCCAGCATTCAATATGTTAAATACCATCTCAGGATCTAGGCCTATCTTTTTGGCAAAAGCTAAGCCTTCAAGATAAGCTGTCAAAGAAGTAGCGAAAGCCTCGTTGTTCACGACCTTCACATAGGATGCCTTCGGAACATCGCCCAAGTATATTGTCTTCTTTGAAATCTTTTCAAATGAGTTTGTACACGCTTCAAAAGCCTCTTTATCGCCAGCAGCGAGAATTACAAGTTCGCCCTTTTGGGCAGGAATCTTGCTACCTAAAACAGGAGACTCTAAAAATAAAGCGCCCTTTTCTTTAACCATGTTGCGCAGCTCTAAAGAATAATTTGGATGAACTGTGCTAAAGTTCACTACAATTTTTCCCTTTCCTAAAATTTCTAAAAATCCTTCTTTACCCTCACTCACAGCCCTACAAGCTTTCACATCGGTTAACATCATAAAAATCAAGTCACTTTTCTCGGCAAGCTCTTTTGGAGTGCTGCAAAATTTAGCCCCATTATTTTCTAATTCTTTTGCCTTTTCTCTTGTACGGTTAAAGACATACATACTAAACCCTGATTTTAATAAATTATTTGCCATTCCAGAACCCATAATTCCAAGCCCTATAAAACCAATATTCACAACATTCACCTCCAATAATTTATATACACTTAATTTTATAACAAAAGAACTCAAATTTACTTTTTTAAATTTATCTTTATTTACCCTCAAAATGTCTTTTCAAAATTATTTCAAAGTCAAATACATACAGCTAGTTGATTGGGTATATGGTTATATCACAAGAGAGGTGTTGTTTGCGTTTAAATGTATTGCTTTTCTCTTTATTAACAACAAAGTCATATCTGTTGTAATTAGTGAATTTATAACAACCTTGATGTAATATAAATATTATAAATTTATAAAATCAAATTATTTGGCATTTGATTAAAAATTTAAATATAATCATGGTATTATTATGACAGAAAAAAATAATTTTTTCGAAATAATTACCAAAACAAATGAAATTTTTCTGCAAAATATTAATAATCCAGAAGTTCTAATTGAAAAACTTCTTAAAACTATTGCTGTAGATTTTAAACTTAAGCTTATCTGGTTCAGAATAATAAAAAATGACGATATTCTATTTTCCAAACCCTATGACCCAGCTTCTGAATACATAAACCAGAGCAAAGAATATAAAAAGAGAATGCTCCAAACATCATTGAGTGTAATTAAAGAAAGAAAACCTCTAATAGCTAACGATCCTTTATCAGACAAAAGATGCGAATATGTACATGAAAATGCCAGGAAATATAGCCTAAAATCTACCGCAGTATTTTCCAATCTTACCAAACGATAAAATCTCAGGAATACTGAGCATTTATTCTGACGAAGTAGGCTTTTTTACTACCAGAAAGATTGAAATATTGTCCAATCTTGCCAGCACATTTGGCGTTGTTTTAAGCATGATAGAAAATATGAAGGAAAGAATTCTTGTGGTATTACTCCAACATTGAGAAATATAAAAATTTTAAGACATTTAAGGATATTAAAACCAATCGTGTAGCTTTACATAAAATTACCGAAAAACTATTAAACGAACTGAGCGATAAGAACGTACTTAATAAAAGTTTAGAAAATCTCAAAAAAGAGCATATAAATTAAACAATTTAGTAGATAGCCTTGGAACTTGAAAGCTTTTGTTTGACACCTAAACTTTAGCAGTTATATATTACCTGCTTTTAAAAACAACCCTACTGCAAGAGCTAACCCTAAAACTATTATAAAAACCCTAAGTAGTTTTTCGTTTACCCTGTGAAGCGCATATGCACCAACCTGACCGCCAATTATAGCACCTATAGATGCTACTATTGCCTGGGTCCAAGCAATATCCTTTGAAAAGAGAAACACTGCCACCGCCGATGCGTTCATCACAGCAGCCAAAACGTTCTTTGTAGCCCCTGCATTTCTCACGGCAAGTCCAGAAAGAGTAAGGGTAGCAAGCATCAAAATACCAATTCCTCCCCCGAAATATCCTCCATAAATTGCTATTATAAATTGTAAAAAAACAGTTTTCATTGGAGACATATAAGATTGTGATTCAGTATTTTTTCTGAAATAACTCCCCCAGATAAAAACAAGTGTAGCAAAAAGGACCAGCCACGGCACAAGATATTCAAAGATTTTTACAGGTGTCTTAATTAATAAAAATGCCCCAATTATTCCGCCAACCAAGCTAATTAAAAACAACATCTTAAAAGAAATACGAGGTAAATCTGAAACGTGTTTTTTACCAGCAAGTCCTGTAGTAATTTGACCAGGAAAAAGAGCTATAGTTGATGTTATGTTTGCGGTCCTTGCATTTAATCCAGTAAACATAAGAGTTGGCAGAGTTAAAAATGAACCTCCACCTGCAAGGGCATTTTGAATACCTGCAAAAAAAGATACCACAAATAATATTAAATAGATAAAAATATTAACATACCACCTTTAATTTTTAACTTAATTTTACCATAAGTATAATATAATTTATACATTGTAGTCAATATAAATAATTTTATTTTACTTTGTAGAAATAGACTAAGAAATTATAATCGAAGCAAAATTTCTGTTAGAATAATCTTTATAAAAGTAATAAGATCATAAACGAGGAGTAAGGATGCATTTTAAAAGCTTAGACGAAGTAGACAGACAAATCTTAAAACATCTCTTGGAAAATGGACGACTAAGTAATGCAGAGCTTGGTAGAAAGTTAAACCTCACAAGAGCTGCAGTAAGGGATAGAGTAAATAAGCTTATAGAAAATGGAATAATTGATAGGTTTACCATAATAATTAATCCGCTAAAGGCTGGAAGAAATATTTCAATGTATTTTGAGATTGAAGTAGAGTGGCCCAAAATTAATAAAGTAGTTGAAGAATTATTGAAGAAGGAAGAAATAACTAATATATACCAGATGAGTTCTTTTCCGCACCTACACGTTCACGCCCTATTTGAAGATCAAACTCATACAAGCAATTTTATTGAAAGTTTGAAAACAATTGATGGAGTGAAAAGCTTAAGATCAGAAATTATAATCAAAAGATTCAAAGAAAGAGGATCAATTTTAATTTAGAACTTTACCCAGTTTTTGTTTTTTACGCTTGTTTGAAAAAAATCTTTTATAGCATCCCACTTTGGATCAATGTCAACAAAATTTTCTTTATTAGCATCTTCAAAATATGTTAAAGCTTTTAAAAAAATACCAAAATTAAAATTTTTATACTTTATTCTTAAAAACTCTTTTAAGATACATAGATCCCAAAAATTTTTCTTCATTAGATACCATAAATCAAAAAAATCCTTTTTGCTTCCTCTTTGTGTAATTGCCAATGCTTTCATACAAGCTATGTCTACATCTGAGGCAAGTGAAATTTTTAAATTCTCATCATAATCTAATTTTTTAATTAATGGATAAGGAAATTCAAAAAAAGAAAATTTAACATTAAAAACTTCAAAAATTGCAGTATCTTTGATATTTTCCAACCAACATACGTTTAGCCTGTCAATTTTTTTGGTAAGCCTTAAAATATCAAAATTAAAACCTGGAATAGTAAAAAAATCAAAGTCTTCAGAATGCCTGTGATTATACTTTATTGTAATAGCAGTCCCACCTGCCAGGTAAAAGCCCTCATCTATCCCATAATTCAGAACTACTTCTAAAGCACTTAGCTGCTGCCTCGTCAACTTCATCGTCTGATACTCCTAAAATTAATTTCCAAAAACTTCTATTTTTCTTTTTAAATCGATGAATATTTCTCAAAAAAACGTCTTTTAAAATGCCTTCACTATATTTAGATAAAATATCTCCTGGATCAGCATAAAGCATCTTTCTGATTAGTATTTCTTGATCAGAATTTATTCCATCCCACCTATAAATTTTTTCATTAATCTTCTTGCTCATTTAACATGATTTTAGCACAATATTTCTAAAAGCTCTGTGCAGCATCAAGCGCAAGAATTTCGCCGTTTCGCAAAACTTTAAACTTAACTGGAATCTCATTAGAAATAACATTTGCCATAGAAGGTATATCTCTCACTGCTTTATCATTAATCTCTAAAATTATATCTCCTACCTTTATTCCTGACTCCTCTGCCAAACTATTTGGCTTTATGTTTAATACCTTCAAGCCATTATAAGTCTCTCCAGTATCAGTTGAGTATGAAATTGATTTTACGTCTATGCCAAGACTGGCTTTGCTTAAAATTTGAGGTTTTTGTTGATTTGTATCTGATACTAATTTCTCTTTTCCATAATTAAAGTTTGGTACTGTCATAGAAAGATTTAAAAAGGTCTTGTTTCTATAAACCTTTACATTAAACTGTGCACTCTCCTTTCCCTCCACACCATTCTGGATAAGTCCAACAAAACCCATATTGTCTTTCACTTTTTCACCATTGACTTCTGTAATAATATCATTTGGCTTAAAGCCTGCTGTATCAGCAGGCGAAGTGCTCTCGACACTCTCTACAAATGCACCATAATTTTCACTCCAGCAAGTATCTTTTTTTAATTTATCCATCTTTTTTTCATCTACAAAATAATCAATACCAGTAGGTGTATACAACTTAGACCCAGCTGCTAAAGCAAATGTACTTATTACATCGCTAAGTTTTTGAGCAGTCTCTAAATCTTGAGTCCTGAAATATTGGAAGCTTGGATCCTGATGAGATAGAACTACCACTACGCACCATTTAAAATCCCTATCAAGATTAGGTAAGTAATAAATAAACGCATCCCTGACCTCAGTAAGATTTATAACAGAAGTCTCCTGCTGATCGCCATATACTCCAAAAACTCTTAGACCGTATTTATCAGCATCAATCTTTGTAGGAATATATCCCAGCCATGTTGAAAATTTCTGAGAAGCCATTAGGTTTGTAAGAATAGATTTTGCTAATTCAACAGAACTTAAAACCTGAGGTTTATACCATTTTGGTTCCCATTGCAAATCTTTTGAATTTAGTTCTACAGCAAAGGATACACTCGAAAAAATCATTAAAAATGCAAATAAAAAAATTAAAATCTTAGCCCTCATTTAACACCCTCCTTAAAACTGGTTAAGATAGAATATTAGCATAGAACTATAAAAAATACAAATAATATATAATTAATTTTTAATATGGTATAGAACTAACAATAAAAAATGGACAGCATTTTAAATTGTGCTGTCCATCGGATAAGCTGTGTTGCTCTTTATTTAAGAGCTTCTTTTATCAACTCAGCAATGTGCCTTACTTTCACATTTCCACCCTTTTTATCGATTAAGCCCTTAATTTGAAGAACGCAAGCTGGGCATCCAGCTAGCACAATATCTGCCTTTGATTCCATTATATCCTTGTGCTTTTGATCGGCTAACTCTCCTGAGATCTCTGGAAATTTAACTGAATATGATCCAGCCATACCACAACACTGATCACAGTGCTTCATTTCTACAAAATCTATTCCTGTTTTGTTTATTATATTTCTTGGTTCTTCAAAGATCCCCAAAACCCTTTTCAGATGACAGGAATCATGATACGTTACAAGACCCTTTCCTTTGAGAGATTTTAATTTCATTTCTCCCTTTTCACAAAGCTCATTGATATACGAAGTATATTCTTTTATTCTCTTACTAAACTTTACAGCAATCTCATAGTATCTTTGACTATCCTTCATCAATTCTGGGTATCTCTCCCACATCTCTACACCAGTCGGACAGGCTAAAACTATGAAATCTGGATTTTCCTTTTGCATAGCATCAAGATTTTGCATAGCAACCTTTTTAGCACTTTCAAGGTCCCCCATTAAGAACATAGGCGTACCGCAACATGTCTGACCTTGAGGAAAGTTCACTTTAAAACCTGCACAATTAAGGCTCTCGACTACCGCTTCCCCAATCTCAGGATAAGCAAAATCAATTAGACAACCACTAAAAAATGCTATTTTTTGCTTTTTTGTTTCCCTTTTTAATTTCAACCCCTTAAACCTTTCTCTAAAAGGTACTTCCACAATAGCGGGCAAAGACCTATCCTTTGTGTATCCTGACAAAAACATGGGTAAGTTTCTAATAAACGCTCCATTCTTAAAGGGCTTTTGGGCAAGACTCGCCATTCTTAACACACTATGGAAAAGCTGCCTATTTGACATAATATTTTGAAATACCACTTTGGGTAGTGTAGGCAAACCAGCTTTTTTTACGCTCCTTTTTCTCATCTCTACTATGAGTTCAGGGATATTTATCTTACCAGCACACACCTCAGTACACCTTCCACAAGTAAGGCAAAGCTCTTGAATCTGATCTGCAGTATTTTTGCTGCCAATGAATGAATTCAAAAGAGCACCAATACCGCCACTATAAACATGGCCATATACATGACCACCCAAAAGCGCATACACAGGACATACGTTAGTACAGGCAGCACACCTTATACATTGATAAAGTTCTTTAAAAACTGGATCTTTTGCCATATCCAGCCTTCCGTGATCTACTAAAATTATATGCAATTCTTTTTTCTGTACTGAAAACGAACCATCAGAATTTTCAACTATTGCCTCTGATGGTCCAGAAATTAAGTTTACATAGCTTGTTAGAACTTGAGCGGTTGCATTTCTTGGCAGAACTCTCAAAATAGGTATAACATCTGACATTTTTTCTACTAGCTTCTCATAACCAACTAATATAACGTGAATTCTTGGCAAAGTAGCAGTAAGCCTTCCATTGCCCTCATTTGTTACTATGAAAAGAGATCCATTTTCTGCTACTGCAATGTTTGCTCCTGATATACCCATATCAGCTTTCAAAAACTTTTCTCTGAGCTGAACCCTTGCTGTATGAACCAAAAAGGGTATATCTGGCTCTATATCCTTTCCTAATTCCTTAGAAAAGTAATCGGCTACCTGTTGTCTATTTAAGTGTATAGCAGGCATAACCATGTGTGAGGGTTTATGCCCTGCAATCTGAATTATCCACTCACCCAAATCAGTTTCCTGAGACTCTATTCCTTCTTTTTTAAAAGCCTCATTTAGCTCTACCTCTTCAGACACCATAGACTTGCTCTTTACTACCAGTTTGACATCTTTCTCTCTGCAAAGTTTCATAATGTAGTCGATAACGTCTTTGTCCGTTTTTGCTCGGTAAAATATAGCACCCCTTTTTTCTGCTTCTCGCTGAAACTGATCAGCTAATTTATCTAAATTTTTAACTACGTTTTTTTTAATATTAGCAACTTGTTCGCGCAAATCCTCTATGTCATATCCTTCGAAAGCCTTCGCGCGTGCTCCTGGATATACTTCGGAAAAAGTTCCCAAATTTTTTCTTTGGACAGTATCCTTTAATTTATCTTTTATCTTATCTTTAAGCTCTTTAGTAATCATTATTTTTCCTCCTCAACAAAAATTACTACCAACTTGCTGGGTCCATGCACGCCAATAGTTAAAACTCTTTCAATATCTGCAGTCCTACTAGGTCCTGTAATAAAACTTATATGACCACTCTCAAACTTTTCTCCGAAAATTTCAAATAGCGATTCAAAATCCTTTACAATCCTGTCTGATTTCACAAGAGCTATATGAACGTTTGGCATTGCAGAAACTAATCTCTTCCAAACAGGATATGACCACTCTATAACAGATCCTGTTTCAGCAAGCGCACATTCCATTTCAGAAATACCAACATCAGCAATACCTGCTTCTTTCTTTCCACCTTCGAAATATAAATTTATATTCATATCTTTTGTAATCTTATCAATTTCAAGTCTATCAATTAGATCCGATTTAAAAGCAATAATATTTTTAACATTTTCTCTTTTAAAAATCTCTTGGAAAATTTTTTTTGTATCCTTTAAGTTTGTGATATAAACCTCAGAAGAAACTGCTTCAGCTCTCCTTTTAAAATCTTCAAAAGAACCTTTCTCAACCTTCCCGCTAAACTTTTCATCCCACAAAACTGTTTGCATAAATACCTCCAAAAACATATTTAATATATTGTAAAACCAAATTTATAAAATTGTATAATTTAAATTATTGAAAAGTTCAGAATTGTATAACATTGGTATTCCAGTTATCTTTCCCGAATCAGATTATATATATATAATATGTAAAATATGTAAAATTTATGATTGTTTTATGTAGGGTTTATAATATTCTTATGAAAATTTTTAAAGGTAACATTATACTAATAATAATTTTAATGTTTGCAGATCTTTTCTCCTTTTATCTAAGTTTATTTTTGGCTTATGAGATTAGATATATTCTTTTCTACCTTTTACCTGGAAAACTTGTTCCTATGTCATTTCCATTTTCTTCTTTCATAAAAATGTGGTGGATGCCTACTATAACAATAGTCCTTATATGGGCAACAAACCTTTACACAAAAAGATTGCCTTTTTGGATTGAGGCATCAAACTTAATTAAGATTCTTACTTTAAATTCAGTTTTGATATTTGCTATGGTATCTTTAGGGAAGCTTCTTGATGAGGTTTCAAGAGGTGTACTTATACTATTTTGGCTAATTAGCCTTTTCTTGTTCCCTCTGATAAGACTCGCAGTAAAATTAACTTTGTTCAACTTTGATTTTTTTAAAGAGAGAATACTATTTTTAGGAGCAGGAAAAACCGCAAAAGATAGCGCTTCTGGTTTGATAAGCGATAAATATTTAGGATATCATCTGGTAGGTTTTTTGGATGACGACAGGGAAAAATGGGGAAATTTGCTAGAAATATGCGGCAAAAACTATAAAGTTTTCGGCGGCATCGTTCACTTTAAAAAATTTGTGAAAAAATTAAGTATTTCGACTATTATAATAGCTATACCATCTCTTGATGCTCAATCATCTTCGAAACTTGTTGGCAAAGTACAACTATTGGTAAATAAGGTCATAGTAGTCCCGGATTTCAAAGGAGTTGCGCTTCTAAATTCTGAATTATTAACTCTCTTTGATCAAAGATTATTTTTAATCAGCATAAAGAACAATTTAAAATCCAAAATTAATCAGATTATAAAAAGACTATTTGATTTAGCATTGTGTTTGGCTGCATCGTGGTTAATCATACCTATTATAATTATAATAGCTTTATTAATAAAAAGAGATTCAAAAGGACCTGTATTTTTTATTCAAGAGCGCGTTGGAAAACACGGCAAACCATTCAAGTGTATAAAATTCAGATCGATGGTATTAAATTCTGACGAGGTATTAAATGACTATCTTAATAAATACCCTGAGAAAAAATTAGAATGGCAAAAGTTTAAAAAAATTAAAGGCTTTGATCCAAGAGTTACAAAATTTGGCAGATTTCTTAGAAAAACTTCTCTTGATGAACTCCCTCAAATTTTTAATGTCATAAAAGGTGAAATGAGTCTTGTGGGTCCAAGACCATACTTATTTTCCGAAGTTTATGAAATGCAAGACTATAAAGAAACAATATTTCTCACGGTCCCAGGGATCACAGGTTTGTGGCAGATTTCTGGCAGAAGTGAGCTTAATTTCAATGAGAGGTTAAACATTGACGTATGGTACATTTTAAATTGGTCTGTATGGCTTGATTTAGAAATATTATTTAAAACCTTTTCAGCAGTAATTAAAAGAGAAGGAGCATATTAATTATTTTTGAAATAAAAAACTCTACAAAAAAATAGTTTTTATGTTAACAGTTAAATTTATTATATAGTAAAATATAATTTTGTTATGGATCATAATGATATAGAAAAATCAGAAGAATTAAAGATTCTCCTACTAACTGTTAGCGAACTAATGTTTGCAATAGTTGCAATTCTTGCTCTTAGATTTCTTGATCAACCAATTTACTTCAGTACAACTAAAACAGTAATATTTATTTCCACAACCATAGGCGGTTCTCTTTTTATTCTTACATACTTTCTTGGCAGAAAATTTGATTTTATTAAAGATATGGGAAATCAAATACAATCTTTTGTATTCAGAGATATTGGGGCACTTGAAATTTTCTATCTTGCTATGCTGTCTTCATTCTGCGAAGAAATCTTTTTTAGAGGTCTTTTACAAAGACTTTTCGACGTCCCTTTTGCTGCTTTAGTATTTGGATTGTTTCACATGTCAGAATGGACCAACAAAGGCATGGCAAATGCAATGTACCTTGCATTTTTAGGACTTTGCTTTGGACTTTTGTATAACTATACAAACACTATCACAGCTCCCATAATAGCTCACTTTTCTGTAAAATTTTGCATTGGTATTGCAAACTACTGGCTTGATCCTAATAGGCTTTAGAATAAAGAAAGATATAAACGGATAAAATAATCTCCAAATCCATATGAAATTATACAGCCAAGCACTAAAAATGGACCAAAGGGTATAGGTTCACCCCTCTTAATAATACCAAGGATCCTAAAAACAATACCAATTATACTACCAAGGAAAAATGCCATAAAAAAACCAAAAAAGGAATGAAACACTCCTAAAAAGCAAGACATTGAGATAGAATATTTTGTATCTCCTCCCCCCATCCCACCATTTGTAACTATAGAAACCCCATAAAAGAGTAAAAATACTCCAGCAGCGACAATAAATGACTCTATAAGATTACCTCGAAGAGCAGCAATCCCAATAGCAGGAATCAAAGATAGCAAGGAAAAGGAATCTGGGATCAAAAGAGTTTCAAGATCAGTAAAAAATATCCCAAGCGAAGCGGTAAAAAACCAGGCATGTAAAAGAAACTCCAAACTAATCCCCCAATCCAAATAACATACTAAAAAAATCATAACTTCTAGAATTTCTACTATCAGATATCTTATTGGTATGGTCTCTTTACAATAAAAACATTTTCCACCTAAAAATATATATGACAAAATAGGAATATTCATATACCATTTTAGAGAATTGCCACACTTAGGACATCGAGATGGCGGACGTAGTATTGACTGTTCTCTGGGAAGTCTATAAATGAGCATATTTAAAAAGCTGCCAAACACAGCACCGCAAATAACAACAAAAGCAAACTCCATAAATAAATACCTCCAAAAAAGCTAAAAAAAGTCTAATTTTTCTTTAATTAGCAAAAAATATAATTAGATATTATAATTTAAAAGTTGCTAAAAAATTTAGTTATATAAATTTTAGGAGAAAAAAATGAAAAGAATAGCAAGCATTTTATTCCCTTTACTTTTTGTTTTTATTTTATCAGGTTGCAACAATCCTGTAACTAATGGGAATATCAATCCCCCAGCACAACCAAAAAAAGAAATAAGCTCAAAGTCGGTTGAATTATTATTTCCAAGAGAAAATGAGAATCCTGTACCAGTTCTAGTTAACCTTTATAACAGTGCAAAGAAAAAGATTGATGTTGCAATATACAGTTTTACACAACCAGAAATTTTAAAAGCGTTGACTAATGCCAAAAAAAGAGGTGTTGAAGTAAGGGTAATAGTTGACAGAGAGCAAGCAAATAACAATGTAATGAAACACGCCGTTAATACTCTTTTAATTGATAAAATTCCTGTTAAAGTAAATACCCATACCGGGCTTATGCATCTAAAAATGAGTATAATAGACGATTCTATAGCCACTACAGGAAGCTACAATTATACAAAATCTGCAACTGATACTAATGATGAAATGTTTGTGGTTATAAAAGATCCAGCTTTCGCAAAAAAATGTGAGGACTATTTTAATAAAATGTGGAATGACAATATGAATTTTAGAAACCTTACACTTTAAGTTGCACCACATTAAAATTCAGGAGGAAAAATGAAATTTTTAAAATTCTTTTTTTTACTTTTTGTTTTACCCATTGTATTATCATCAGGAAACAGTTCTTATGCTGATGTAAACAGGGTCATCTCTGTGCTTGACTCTATTGAACCTCAGACGTTCGTTTTACAAATTTCAGGATACAGAATAAATGGGACCTTTCAGGTATGGGCAACTAAAGATAAAGTTAGAGTTGACGGACCATTTATTATCGGAGACGGCAGCGCTGTGATAAATGTTGCAGATAACCAGTACTTTTTTAACTCTCATCTCCTTCATATAGCGTACTTAATGTCAAGAAAAGATCTTGAAAAATATGCCGATAGAACTTTTAATTATCTATTCTTCCCTACAGAAGGGGGTCAAATTGCATCATCAGCTACACTAGAGGGAACTGATACGCTAAATATTGGGCCCTGTCATGTATATACGTTTAGCAGAGAGAATCTAAATTTTACTGTCTGGATAGAGGACTATACTTCATGGATAAGAAAAATATACATCCAATCCCCCAAAGGAGATACAACTGTCGTAATTACCGACATCTCTGTTGGAAGAGAAATCCCCTCATCTACGTTTGAAATTCCTTCCTGGACATACACAATAAACGGCGTTCCAAAATAAACAATTCAGGGCATAACACCCTGAATTGTAGATAAAAACTATCTAATTATAATCTTGCCAACTTTTTTAAATACATCCAATCTACTTTTCCACTCGTTCAATAAGTCTTTGCTATAAGGCTCAACCAAAGCCGCACTTTCATCAAGCGTTCTGTCATTTCTAAAATTTTGCCAATACCACATAGTAGCTCCTTCAATCTCAAATAGCATCTTCGTTAAAACTTCAATACTATGAAATCTTGGAAAAATCGTAGTGCGAAGTTCATAAGTTGAGGGAGTATCCTTTTCTAATAGATAACGAATGGTAATTTTCGTTTTTTCTCCATTCCCCTGTACCAAATCATATTTTTCAAATGGTACCTTAAAATCAACTGCCCAAAAATCCACCAGACCTCTTCTGTCCCAATCAAAAACCTTTTCAGGAAAAGAACCATTTGTATCAATTTTAATTAAAAAATCCATTATCCTAGCTTTCTTTACAAAATCCTCTAATTCTTTACCGTGTAGGAAGGGCTCTCCACCAGATATAACCACTGCATCTATTTTTCTTTTTCTTTTTTCAAGAAAATTTAGAATTTTTTCAATGTTAATAACCTCTAAGTTGTTGGGCAAAACAAGATCAAAATTATGACAATATGGACATCTAAAGTTACAGCCTTCAGTAAAAAGAACAGTAGAAAGCTTATCAGGATAATCTATAAAAGAGAGTTTAATCCACCCTTTAAACAAATTTATCTTACTACCAATCTATGAATAGAATATTTGTTAATATCATACTCTACTCTATTTCTAAACTCTTCTTTCTTTCCCTTGTTCCACATCCTTACAGGTCTATAATACCCTACCACCCTTGAATATACCTCTGTTTCTTGATTGCACTTTGGACAAACAAAGTGTTCTCCTGCAATATATCCATGGGTTGGACATATAGAAAAGGTAGGCGTAAGCGTAAGATAAGGGAAAGAGTAATTTTCAAATGCCTTCTTTATAAATTGTTTTGCAGCTTCAGGAGTAGGAGACTCTGGCAAAAATGTGTGAATAACTGTGCCTCCTGTATAAAGCTTTTGTAATTCCTCCTGGTGATCCATTACCTCAAACGGATCTTCTGTATAATTTACCGGTAAATGAGTTGAATTCGTATAATACGGTTCACTTTCTCCTGAGGTAATAATATCAGGATATTTTTTCTTGTCATGCCTTGCAAGTCTATAAGATGTTCCTTCTGCAGGAGTGGCCTCCAAATTATATAAATTACCAGTCTCTTCTTGATAGCTAGCTAATTTTTCTCTCATATGTTTTAGAACTTTGATAGCAAAACTCTTCCCCTTCTCGGTAGCAATAGATGCTCCCAAGAAATTTAAGCAAGCTTCATTCATCCCTACAAGGCCAATTGTAGAAAAGTGATTAGAAAATGAGCCTAGATATCTTCTGGTATACGGCAACAAGCCATTCTTAAGATTTCTTTCCACTACCTTTCTCTTTATCTCAAGAGAAGTTTTTGCAAGGTTCATAACCTTATCAAGTCTTGCAAAAAATTCGCTTTCGCTCTTAGAAAGATATCCAATCCTAGGCAGATTGATAGTTACTACACCTATTGATCCAGTTTTATCTCCAGAACCAAAAAGTCCTCCACACCTTTTCCTGAGTTCTTTTAGATCTAGCTGTAGTCTACAACACATGCTTCTAATATCTGAAGGCTTAAGATCAGAGTTTATAAAATTTTGAAAATATGGAACGCCATATTTTGCCGTTAAATCAAATAATAGATCTGTATTCTCGCTTTCCCAGGGAAAGTTATTAGTAATGTTGTATGTAGGAATTGGGAATGAAAATATTCTTCCATCATAATCGCCTTCCAGCATTACTTCTATGTATGCTCTATTTATCATATCCATTTCTTTCTGATAATCGCCGTAAGTGCCATATTCAGGGCACTCTTTCCCTCCTATTATAACAGGCCTGTTCATCATGTCTTCTGGAACAGTCCAATCAAAAGTAAAGTTAATAAAAGGAGGTTGAGATCCCCATCTGGAAGGCACATTCATTGCAAAAACCATCTGCTGAATTATCTGTTTTACATTCTTATAATCCAGATCATCAGCCCTTACAAAAGGTGCAAG
This sequence comes from Thermodesulfobium acidiphilum, assembly GCF_003057965.1. Classification (NCBI taxonomy): domain Bacteria; kingdom Pseudomonadati; phylum Thermodesulfobiota; class Thermodesulfobiia; order Thermodesulfobiales; family Thermodesulfobiaceae; genus Thermodesulfobium; species Thermodesulfobium acidiphilum. The sequence goes on along the minus strand of NZ_CP020921.1, from coordinate 735,523 downwards.
AAATGTATCTACAGAATTAAATGCCTGTGCACCTGCAAATTCCATCTGCATTGTACCAAGAAAATTAACCATTTGCCCGGTAAGAGCAGAGAGATGTTTTGCTGGACCTGCTGCGACTTTACCCGGAACACCTCCAAACCCTTCTCTTAGAAGATCTTCCAGAGACCAACCTGCACAATAAGCTGTAATACCATAGGACAGATCGTGAATATGCATATCTGCGTTTACGTGAGCATCTTTTACTTCATCAGGATAAATACGATTCAAAGTATAATGTGCCATGACCGATCCAGCAGCGTGAAGAACTAAACCCGGATAAGAGTATGTAGTATTAGAGTTTTCATTTGTTCTCCAATCTTCCTGATGAAGATAGTCTTGAATTATGTGCTCTATATCCACAGCACAAGAAAGATTTTCTCTAGCTTCCTGTCTCTTTCTTCTATAAAGAATATAAGCCTTTGCAACTTTTGCAAAACCATTTTCTATCAAGACCTCTTCTACAACGTCTTGAATCCTTTCAATATCTACTACTTCTTGTTCTCTATATTGACGATATAATTTCTTAGAAACCCTAGCTGCTAATTCCTTTTCTGCACCAAGGTGTTCTCCAACAGCTTTGAAAGCTTTTGCAATTGCCCTTTCAATTCTAAAGATATCAAATGGTACAACCCTGCCATCTCTCTTTTTTACATATTCAGGAGAAAGTATTACAGTTTCATCAGAATTGTTATCTATATTTTTTTTCGAACCCTCTTCGTAAATTTCATGGGTAACAAACCTCTTCCCACAAGAAAGGCATTCTCTCTTCCTTCTTATAACACCACTTTCTTCTACAAATCGAGTGTCGATAACTTTAGAATCGTTCGAATCACAATAAGGACATTTCATCTTCCTACCCCTTCTTTCTAAATTTTTAAAAAATAAACTCAAGTAATAACTATATATAGTTTGTCACACTATATATAGTTTGTCAATACGGTTTTCTCTATGTTTCCCAAAATAAGTATATAAAACATTTATTTATATAATATATATAACTGCAATAAATTATATTAATTACAAAAAATTACCTTTTTATAAAATTTCTAATATAATAAAGTCATGTATCTATTGATTTGACTATTACCATCGGGTATAAAGAAATACCAAATAAACAGGTGGAGGTTTTTAAATGTGGAATGAAAGGATGGCAAAAAGAACAAATTTATTTGAAAGCTCCGTTATAAGAGAACTTTTAAAACTTACAGCTAAAAAGGATTTAATATCCTTTGCTGGTGGGTTACCAGGTCCAGAAACTTTTCCAGTTGAAGAGTTCAGAGAAGCATCAAACAAGGTTCTTAAAGATAATGGGATACAGGCCCTGCAGTATACAATTACCGAAGGATATCCTCCTCTAAGAGAATTTTTAGCTTCATATCTTTCAAAAAAGGGCATAAAATGTAATGCAAAAAATATACTTTTAACCAACGGATCTCAGCAAGCACTTGACCTGATAGCAAAGGTAATGTGCGATCCTGGTGATCATATTCTTTTAGAAGAACCTTCATATCTTGGAGCAATACAGGCATTTACAGCCTATGAAACAAAATTCATTACCATACCAATAGATAAAAATGGCACCTTAACAAATTTTTTGGAAGAGAAAGTAAAAAAATACAACCCAAAATTTGTTTATCTTTTACCAAATTTTCACAATCCAGCAGGGGTTACATTGTCACTTGATAGAAGAAAAGAAGTGATTGAAGTTGCAAACAAAACAGGCACTTTAATAATTGAAGACGACCCTTACGGAGATTTAAGATATACAGGAGAAAGCCTTAGTCCTATAAAATCATTTGATACTAACGATAACGTAATTTATCTGGGCACCTTTTCAAAAGTTTTATCTCCCGGCGTAAGAATTGGCTGGATAGTAGCACCAGATAATATAATGATAAAATTAGTTGAAGCAAAGCAAGGCACAGATCTTTGCTCCAGTCCTTTTATTCACATGGTAGTTTATGAGTTATGTAAAAATAACATTCTTGACATCCAAATCCCAAAAATAAAGAAGATTTATGGTGAAAGATGCAAATTGATGTTAGATGCTATAGAAAAATATTTTCCAGAGGGATCTGATTGGACCAAACCTGAGGGCGGATTATTTATCTGGGTTCAATTACAGGAAAAATATAATACTAAAGAATTGTTTACTAAAGCTATTGAAAAAAACGTAGCATACGTTCCGGGATTTTGCTTCTATGCCAATGGTGGCGGAGAAAACACAATGAGATTAAATTTTTCTAATGCACAAAACGATATGATAGAGGTCGGCATCAAGAGATTATCAGAGATTTTCTAATCTTAGAATTTTAAAACACACCCTCGAAGAAATTATAAAGAGGGTGTGTTTTTTATTGTCTATATATCTATTTTAAAGCTATCTCAAGAATATTCAAACCCTTTTCAAATTCCTCATTTGAAATAATCAAAGGTGGAGCAATTCTCAAGGTATCAGTCCCCAACATATTAACAAAAAGGCCTAATTCAAACGCTCTATTAAAAACTTCTTCTGTCTTTTTCACAGGATCGATCCCCCAAAGAAGGCCCATTCCTCTATAATCCTTTAGTAATCCTTCTTTCAACCATTTGTCAAAAACTTCATCGGCCAACTTTCCCAATTTTGCCACATGTTCAACAATTTTATCTCTTTCTATAATCTCAAGAACTTTTAAGCTAACAGAGCAAATTAAAGGGGATCCTCCAAAAGTAGTAGCGTGTTGTCCATATTTCAAATGCGATGCTACGCTATCCCTCGCTAATACTGCACCAATAGGAACACCTGTACCCAGTCCCTTTGCAAGGCTGACAATATCAGGAGTTATTTCATAGTGTTCATAACAAAACATCTTTCCAGTTCTCGCTATGCCTGCTTGCACTTCATCTAAGATAAGTAGAATATCCTTTTGATCGCATATTTCTCTGACTCTCTTTACGAATTTTTTTGGCAAAACGAAAATGCCCATACCCTCAACAGGCATTGTTTCCATTATTACAGCCGCTAAATTCTCTTCATTTTCTAATATATCTAAAAATTTATCCAGATTGTCCATAGGCCCAAAAACTACACCAGGCACAAGTGGCCTAAATGGCTCCTGATATTTCTCTTGACCTGTCACAGAAAGTGCACCAAAGGTTCTGCCATGAAATGAACCTTCAAAAGCAAGAAATTTATTCTTTTCAGGAATGCCTTTAGAAAAGTGGTAAGCTCTAGCTATCTTTAGAGCACCTTCATTTGCTTCTGCCCCAGAATTACAGAAAAATACCTTTCCCAGACCAGAAAGGTCTACTAATTTCTTTGCAAGAAGGATTTGATTTGGGTGATAAAATAAATTGCTTGCATGAATCAGTGTATGAGCTTGTTTATGAAGAATTTCTGCAATTTCTGGATGAGAGTGACCAAGAGAACAAACTGATATACCTCCTATAAAATCAAGATATTTCTTGTCCTCAATGTCTTTTAAATACACCCCCTCACCGCTTGCCAAAACTACAGGATATCTTTTATAAGTTTGCAAATGAACCTTGTGTTCCAGCTCTATCCACTCTTCAGATTTCATAACACACCTCTTTGATTATTTGATTTAATAATTATACAATAAAGTTAAAATATTACTGTTGATTTAACACTAATTAGTGTAGTAGAATAATAGTTGTTACTTATAAAAATAAGTATATATTAGTAATTTTAGGAGGACATTATGTGTTTAGCTGTTCCAATGAAAGTCAAATCGATCGAAAACGACATGGCTACTGTCGATTATATGGGAACAGAAACCAAGGCCTGTACAGCTTTTCTACCAGAAGTTAAAGTAGGAGATTATGTACTGGTGCATGCAGGATTTGCAATGGAGATTCTTGATGAAGAATCAGCACTTGAAGCCTTAAAACTATGGAAAGAACTTGAAGATTTGTCTCCCGAAAAAAAAGAACCAAAATTAGTTGAGGAAAAAAGCATTGAATTGGCTTGATGAGTTCAAATCTCCAGAAATATCACAAAAAATATTAGATCAAATAAAAGAATTTGATTTTCCATATACCTTTATGGAGGTTTGCGGAACACATACAGTAAGTATCTTAAGATCTGGAATTAAATTTCTACTTCCCAAAAACATCAAACACATTTCAGGACCTGGTTGTCCAGTTTGCGTAACATCGCAGGGTGACTGTGATCTTGCTATTTTAGCTGCTTCGATCCCAAATATCTGTATAACAACTTTTGGTGATATGCTAAAAGTCCCTGGATCAAAGTCAAATCTAGCTCAAGCAAGATCTGAAGGCAAACATGTAGAGGTCGTTTATGGACCTTTAGATGCCTTGAAGTATGCTGCAGAGCATCCCGAAACTGAAGTTATTTTCCTCGGAATAGGCTTTGAAACAACAGCTCCAACGATAGCAGCTACTATAAAAAAAGCAAAAGAACAAAATATTGATAACTTCAGTGTTCTCTCATTCCACAAAGTTGTTCCTCCAGCGCTTGATGCACTCCTATCTACAAATCCAAAAATTGATGGCTTCATTTATCCTGGCCACGTAAGTACTGTAATCGGGACAAAACCTTATAGGGGTATCTTAAAAAAATTTAATAAGGGTGGAGTGGTAGCAGGATTTGATCCAGTTGATATACTTTCAGCTATATTAGAGTTACTAAAAATGCAAAAAGACAATCAACCAAAAGTAGTAAACAACTATAGCAGAGCAGTAAAGGATGAAGGAAACGTTAACGCCATGAATTTTATAAACGAAGTATTCGTTACTGAAGACGCTGAGTGGAGAGGCATGGGAACAATACCAAATAGTGGGCTAGGATTTAGAGATGAATATAAAAAATTTTGTGCCAAAACGAAATTTAATCTCAAAAGTAAAAAAAGCCCCGATCCACCAGGCTGCAGGTGTGGAGAAGTTCTACAGGGATTAATAGAACCATATGAATGCCCACTCTTTGGAAAAGCTTGTACTCCTATTAGGCCAGTAGGTCCATGCATGGTATCTACCGAAGGTTCATGTGCAGCTCATTATAAGTATGGAAAAATATAAATAAAAAATACCTTTTAACACCAAATCATTGATATGGGAGGAAACTAATGTCGAATATAATTACGCTTGCGCATGGAGCGGGTGGGAGACTTACCTCAGAATTAATTGAAAATGTTTTCTCAATATATCTAGAAAAGCCTTTAAAGTTTGATGATGCTGCAGTTTTAGATTTTTCAGGTAGAGAAAACGAACTTACCTTTTGCACTGATGTTCATCTAGTAAAGCCAATCTTTTTTCCTGGTGGAAATCTTTCGCTACTTGCTATATACGGTACTATCAATGACCTAGTAGCTATGGGGTCAAAACCTCTTTATCTAACTCTAGGATGGATAATAGAAGAAGGAGTCGAAATTAGTCTAATTAAAGAACTTGCTAATGAAATTAAAAAAGCATCAGATGAATGCAACGTAAAGGTTGTTGCAGGAGACACAAAAGTAGTCCCCAAAGGGCAAGGAGATGGAGTTTACTTAAGCGTATCCGGTGTAGGACAAAAAAAATCTACTTTATCAATTAACTCTAGAAATATCAAAGAAAACGACGTTTTCATCATTACAGGAACTATTGCTGATCACGGCTGCGCTATTATGCTTGCTAGAGAAGATTTTCCCCTAAAGTCAAACATAAAAAGCGACTGCGCCTGCCTTGACAAGCTTATTTTACCTGCAGTAGAAAGGTTTCAAAACGAAATACACGCAATGAGGGATCCCACAAGAGGAGGCCTTTCTACAGTCTTAAACGAGTTTGCTTCATCTTCAAATATTTGCATTGAAGTAGATGAAGCAAAGGTCCCAATAAAGGATGAAATCTATGGTCTTCTTGATCCTTTAGGTCTTGACCCGTTTACTATGACTTGCGAAGGGAAGATGCTCATAGCATGTTCTCCAGATATCGCTGAGGAACTACTAAACATGCTAAAGTCTCATCCACTTGGAAAGGATGCTGCTATAATAGGCACAGCAACTAATAAGGTATCACGAAGAGTTATTCTTAACACAAAGATAGGCGGCAAAAGATTCCTGGATATGCCAATAGGTGAAAACTTGCCCAGAATATGTTAATCAAAATCTACCGCTAAAATCTCTTCCTTCAATTTGCGAAATATAATATTCGAATAAGTGTTGCTTTGATTCTTTTGAAGTTCTCACCACTCCTAGAGATCTTTTTGCAATACTTAAAAGATCGTCAATGCTTTCAGCTACCAGCACTCCTGTCGATCTGAAGGTTTCTATCTTGCTCTGGACGCTACCCATCTTTCCATAAACAATTGCCCCCGCATGTCCCATTCTCTTACCTTCAGGCGCACTTGCACCAGAAATAAAAGCTACAACAGGCTTCGTCATTTCTCTAATAAATTCACATGCGTCTTCTTCGTCAGTACCGCCAATTTCCCCAATTAAAAATACCAATTCAGTTTGAGAATCTCTTTCAAAAAGCATGAGAATGTCTTTAAATGTTGTACCAATAACAGGATCCCCACCGATCCCAACTACAGTGGACTGACCAATCCCATTGGAGGTCAGCATATAAGAAATTTCATAAGTGAGTGTGCCTGATCTTGATACTATTCCTACAGAACCTGGCATAAAGGCATTTGCAGGCATAATTCCTGCTTTACATACACCTGGCACTATCAATCCTGGGCAATTAGGGCCAATTAGCCTTATATCTTTTTTTGTTTTTAAAAAGCTATATACATCTGCCATCTCATGTAAACTTACGCCTTCTGTAATGCATATTATTAATTTAATTTTCGCAAATATTGCTTCAAATATAGCATCCTGACATGCAAATGGAGGAACAAAAATTACACTAACATTTGCGCCGGTCTTTTTTACTGCTTCTTCAACAGAGTCAAAAATTGGTATTTTATCTAAAAATAAAGTCCCGCCCTTTTTTGGAGTAACCCCTGCTACGACTTTGCTCGGGTAGTTTAACATCTGTTCTGCATGAAAAGAACCTTCTCTGCCCGTAATACCCTGTACCAGAATTTTACTTCTTTTATCTAAAAGAATACTCAAATTGACACCTCCAACAAACGATTTATTGATTAACTAACTCTACTATCTTTTTAGCACCATCTCTCAAAGACGAAACTATTTCAAATCTTCCCCGAAGCATTTCTAATCCCTCTTCAGCTTTAGTTCCAGAAAGCCTTACTACTACTGGAAGATTTAATTTCTGCTCTTCCTCAAATTCTAATAAGCCTTTTGCTACTTCATCAGCTCTTGTAATTCCACCAAATACGTTTATTAAGATACCTTTCGGTTGCCTTTGCTCTACTAAAAATTTAAGTGCGCTTTTAACCCTCTCAGCTTTTGCTCCGCCTCCAATATCTAAAAAGTTAGCACATTTTCCACCTGCTCTGGTTACAGAGTCAATAGTAGCTAAAACTAATCCTGCACCATTTCCTAAAATTCCAATATCTCCCTCTAAAGGTACGAATGAAAAGCCTAAATTTCTTGCCTTTATTTCAGATTGTTCAAGAAAAGCCTCAAATTCGGGATGCTTATAAAGGGCATTATCGTCAAACTCCACCTTTGCATCTGCACAAATTAGTTCTTTATCTTTCGTGATAACAAGAGGATTTATTTCAAGTATTACAAGGTCTTTTTCAACAAAAATTTTATACGCACTTTTTATAAACTGGTTTAATATGCTATAAAGTTCAAAATCTTTTATCAAGTTTCTTATCATAAAATCCTTTAAACCTATAATTGGATCTATCTTAACTTTATTAATAGCATCAGGTTTTACCTCAGCAAGCTGCTCTATGTCAACTCCGCCTTCTTTGCAAAAAACCATCATATATCTTCTAGAAGGTCTATAGAAAATCACGCTAAAATAAAGTTCTCTGTCAATATCTATTAGCTCTTCTGCAAGCACTTTGTTAACTTTCTCCCCTTTTATTTCCATAGAAAAAAGTTTTTCAAGACTACTTTTTAACTCATTTAAATCCTTTACTTTCAAAACTCCCCCAGCCTTCCCTCTACCTCCAACTTTTACCTGTGCCTTTAGAATGCATGGTAAATTTAATTTCTTAATCATTTGCCCCATATTTTCTTTTTCAACAAGGACCCCTTCTGGTACTTTCAAATATTGATTTAAAATACTTTTAGCCTGATATTCAAAAAGTCTCATTAATTCACCCCTTATTAAAATACAAATTCTATAGAACCTTTAGCCTCCAAGATCTCCTTGCCTAATTGTTTCCCTATATCAAATGCGCTTTTGTTCAACTCTATTGTTGCTTTTGGCACCCTGTTTAAAATAGCTTTCAATAAGGTTTCTTCGCCAATTAAAGGATATACAACAGAAATGGTTCCAAGGGCAGCTATGTTTGATGCTAGTTCTTTGCCTATCCTATCTCTTACCGTTTTTGATATAGGAGCACTGAAATAAATAATATTTTCTTCTCTTTTTTCCACTTCAACGTAAGTAGAATCGAACAATATAACAGAACCATTTTTAACGTCTTTTTTATATTTATCATATGCCTTTTGTGACATAGCAAGCAAAAAGTCAGCTAGATATACTTTCGGATAATCTATCTCTGTATCAGAAATGATGCAGTCTGCCTTACTTGCCCCTCCTCTTGACTCTGGTCCATACGATTGGCTCTGTAAAACCCTGTATCCATCGTAGAGGGCAGCCTCAGCATATATGATAGCTGCAAGTATCAGACCCTGACCCCCAGTTCCGGCAAATCTTAGTTCCTTTGTCACTGGGCACCTCCTCTAAATTTCATTATGCGCTCTCTAACTACTTTATTTAGCTCTACATCTTCTTTTTCTTTTATTAGTTCACCTATCACAATCTTTCCTTGTAACTCATCGCTTCCCATATTCTGAGCCACCTTAAATGGCACAGAAATATCTTTCATATATTTGAGCATCGAAGCAGGATCAGGAAACTTATTTCTTCTCCCATAATTCACTGGACACTGTGTAAAAGTTTCTACAAAAGAAAAACCGTGATGTTTTATAGCGCTCGCATAAAGTTCAGTCATAAGTGAGACATGATATGTAGTAGCCCTTGCCACATAAGTGGCTCCTGCACCGATAGCGAGATTACAAAAATCAAATGCTCGTGCAAAATTTCCATACGGCGTGGTAGTAGATAACATAGATTGGGGAGTAGTAGGTGAACTTTGTCCACCTGTCATACCATATATCTGATTATTTAAAACAATTGCAGTTATATCAATATTTCTTCGACAGGCGTGTATAAAGTGATTGCCGCCAATAGCCAAAGCATCTCCATCGCCCATTATCACGATGACTTTTACGTCATCTCTAACAAGCCTCAATCCGGTTGCAAAAGCTAGAGCCCTACCGTGAGTAGTATGAACAGTACTAAAATCTAAGTATCCCACTACTCTAGAAGCACAACCGATGCCAGAGAGTATAACTGTCCTATCCTTATCAATCTTTACCCTATCAAAAGCCCTGAGAAGCGCACCAAGGGCAATACCGTGTCCACAACCAGGGCACCACATATGAGGCAATCTATCCATTCTTAGATATCTTTTAACAAGCTCCCCAATCATTTTGAGATCACCTCATTTACAGTGTTGTATATGATATCTGGAGTAATAAGCTCTCCTTTTATGCCTTGAATCAAAGTTACATTACAATTTTCTACAATCGATCTCCTTACCTCAAGTACCATTTGGCCCATACTCATTTCTGCCACAATTATATTTTTAACGTTCTTTGATAGTTCCCTCACTCTTTTCGAGGGAAATGGCCATACCGTAATTGGTCTAAAAAAGCCAACTCTAACGTTGTTCTTTCTAAGTTCTCTTACAGCACGTAAACTTGATCTGGCAACCGAACCATAAGAAATAACTATCACTTCAGCATCTTCTGTATACCTTTCGTCATAAGAAGTTATCTCATCTTCAACTGCATCTACTTTATTGTGCAATCTTTTAATCAAGAACTCTGTTTTTTCAGGATTCTCTACAGGAAAGCCTAACTCATCGTGCACTAGACCTGTAACGTTGAACCTGTAGCCTGTTCCAAGAGGTGGCAATTTTGCTCCCTTATCTATCTCAACTCTATAAGGTCGATATCCTTCTTTTTCCTCAGGAAATGGACCACGTTCGGGAATCTGAACAACATCTTTAATATTATCAATGTCTATACCTTCTCTCATGTGAGCTACTACCTCATCAAGAAGTAAAACTACTACAGATGAAATCCTCTCAGACCAATAAAACGCTCTTACAACTTCAGTAAAACATTCTTCAACAGAAAATGGTGCAAATGAAACCATTGGATGATCTCCATGTGTCCCCCATCTTACCTGCATATAATCAGATTGAGATGGTGCTGTCGCTATTCCTGTACTTGGCCCCATTCTCTGTACATTTACAATGATAACTGACACTTCTGCCATTATTGCATAACCAATATTTTCCTGCATAAGAGAAAAACCAGGACCACTAGTTGCACTCATAGCTCTAAACCCGCCTAATGATGCACCAATACAAGCCGCTATCGAAGATATTTCATCCTCCATCTGGATAAAAACTCCCCCAACCTTTGGTAGATCTCTTGCACACATTTCTGCTATCTCTGTAGAAGGAGTAATTGGATATCCTGCAAAAAATTTTAGTCCTGCTTTAATTGCTCCGTAAACCACTGCTTCATTACCCTGAATTAGTTTTGCGCTCATTTTTTTTCACCTTTTTCAACAAGTTCTATCGCAAAATCTGGACATCTTAACTCACACTGATAGCAATTTATACACTTCTCGGGATCAGTTACTCTACACTTTCTCTGCTCATCGAATTCAAGAATGTTTGCCGGACAAAATTCTATACATATCCCGCACCCCTTGCAAAAAGCCCTGTTTACCACAGGTTCTAGACGAGAACTTTGTGACATAACTTCCCCTTTCAAACAAAATATAATGTTTTGTATTGTTAATAAATAAGCTATATACAAAATTATATTACTAAAAGTACTATTACCTTATTTACATATTTTATAATATCCATTAAAAAAACTTTTGTTTCTATTGTATTAGGTGATTTTATTAGGCTATTTACATCTCAAACGAAATGTCGCCATGTTTTTTTATGTAATTTACAATTCCGCCTTCATCTATTATTGATTGAATTCTGATATCCAGGGGAGGAAAATTTAGCTTATAACTATCTCTCCTTTCTCTTAAAACGCCCTTTTCGAGATCTATTGTGATGTCGTCTCCATCAAAAATTTTTGATGTATCTACAATAATTACAGGAAGACCAATATTGATAGCATTTCTGAAAAATATTCTGGCAAAGGATTTTGCTACTACTGCCTTTACACCGCTCATTTTTAATACTATAGGAGCATGCTCTCTTGAGGAACCTATGCCAAAATTGCTACCGCCCACCAGTATTACACCGTTCTTTGCTTTTTCGTAAAAGTTTTCCACTACATCTTCAAGGGTATGTTCAGATAGCTTTTTCAGATCTGATCTTAAATGAAAATATCTTCCCGGAATTATATGATCTGTGGATATATTGTCTTGAACTTTTATTACTCTTCCCGATATAATCAATTTTCAGTCCTCCTAAAATAAATTTACTCCTGATAACTAAATGTCAAACTCTCTTGGATCGGTAATATATCCTGTAATCGCAGAGGCTGCTGCTGTAAGTGGCGAAGACAGGTATATATATGAATCAGGGTTTCCCATTCTGCCACGAAAATTTCTATTTGACGTGGCAAGTGCTACTTCGTTGTCGCCCAAGATTCCTTCATGAACGCCTACACAGGGTCCACATCCTGGTGCCATTATGCTCGCCCCAGAATTTACCAAAGTTTCAATAATACCTTCTTTGATAGCATCCAGATATACTTTCTTTGATGCGGGAACCACTATCAGCCTTACGCCCTTTGCGACGCTCTTTCCCTTCAATATCTTTGCAGCCATCCTTAAATCCTCCAGCCTGCCATTCGTGCAAGAGCCTAAAAAAACCTGATTTATTTTTATATCTTTTAGATTCTTTGCTCTCCTTGCAGTGTGCACATAATGAGGGACGCTCACCATCGGCTCAATCTCATCAAGTTTGAACTCCAGTCTATCGATGTATTCCGCATCCGGATCAGGCTTTAATTCTTTAAAGTCTTCAAATCGATTGTTTTTTTCAAGAAATTCTCTCGTAACCTCATCAGATGGGAATATCCCAACCTTTGCACCACACTCAATTGCCATATTTGATATCGTCAATCTATCATAAATTGAAATATTTTCTATATCTCCTGAAAATTCCAGCGCTTGATAGCTAGCACCATTCGATCCGAAATACTTTACAATGGATATAATAATATCCTTTCCAGTGATGTATTTAGGCATCTTGCCAATAAGTTTTATGAGTATACTCTCAGGAATTCTAAACCAGTTCTTTCCAAGTCCCATAGACACAGCTATATCGGTAGAACCCATACCAGTAGCAAAAGCTCCAAGAGCACCACCTGTACACGTGTGGGAATCTGCACCAACAACTATGTCAAAGGGCCTTACAAGAGACTCTATTGCTATTTGATGACAAACGCCTTCTCCCACATCGTATATTTTACAACCCAATTTTGAAGCCATTGTTCTTAAATATATATGATCATTTGATAACTCCTTTCTTGGGGAAGGAGCAGCATGATCTAAAAATATAGCGGTATTCTCGGAAAATGCCAGACTATCCTTTTCAAGCTTTTCAAATTGTCTAAAGGATAAAGGTCCTGTACCATCCTGAACGTAAACCAGATCAACAGGCACAATTATCATCATCCCTGATTTTACATCACTTTCAATCTTCCTTTCAAAGATCTTTTGTACCATAGTTTTGGCCAAACCTTTCACGTCCTTTCAATTTTCTGTTAATTAATTATAAAAGATATTTTTAATATAATACTAGAAGATAGTTAAAATATCTAAGTATAATCTAAATAATTCTTAAATGAGGAGCTAAAAAATGTCTAAAGCAAAAGTACTTTTAGATTTAATAAAAGCAAAGGAAATTTTAGTAATGCCTGGTGCCTATGATTGTCTTTCTGCAAGATGGTAGAACTTGCTGGCTTTAAAGCTGTACAGTTGTCAGGATATGGATTTAGCGCAAGTTTACTCGGAAAACCAGATATAGGCCTTTTGAGTTTTGACGAAGTTTTGCGCCATACCCATAACATCTGTAATGCTGTAAATATTCCAGTAATGGCAAATAAAGACACGAGATATGGGAACTCTCTAAACGTTATTAGAATAGTCCAGGAATTCGAACAAGCGGGTATAGCTGGAATAAACCTCGAAGATCAGATATAGCCAAAAAGATGTGGCCATAGGGAGATGATTTTCTGTTTCAAGTTTTACCTTTATAGAATAGGCTAAAGATTTAAGCTCCTCTAATTATTTATCGTCTCGCGCTATGCCTACATGCTTTACAATCCTCTGTTTGACCTTGCCGCCTATTCTATAAGATGTAACAATCTGAACAGACTTTCTTGGGCTTTTGGGTGTTGTTTTTATTCTTACAAACATAGAAAAATTATAGCATTTTATACAATAAAGTCAGGAGTAATATTTTCAGTAGGCACTACATTTAAGGGTTTTTTAGGATAATGGGATAGATAATGGACTCCACTTCTTAGCTTTAAAGAACTTGAAGATATGGGATTTTCAAGGATAAGTGTTCCTGTGCCAACTATTTATGCAGCTGCAAAAGCTCTTTATGAAACGCTTAATCAACTTTATAAAGATGGCACAAATAAAAACCTGCAGGACAGGATTTTCCCATTTCAAGAGTTTAATAAATTAATAGGATTCCCCGAAATTAGAGATCTAGAAAAGAAATTCTTGCCAGAAAATAAATAATAAAGTTGACCGCTAAATGGACGCCACGGTAAAACTTGCGCTAAGTTTAGCGGCCAACATAGATTTTGATTTTTATATATTGTCCACTATATTGTTTAAAATCGAGCTTGGACGCATTAGCCTTTCTACTATGTCCTTATCTGGCCTATAATAGCCATTTATCTCAACCTTTTTACCTTGAACGCTCAAAAGCTCTTCGTTAATCTTGTCTTCATTTTTATCAAGTTCAATCTTTACTTTTAAAAATTTTTCTTTTATGTCAATATCCTCTTTCTGATTCGAAAGATGATTGGCCCAATATTTCATGAAATAATAGTGTTCTCCTCTATTGTCTATCTCCCCAACCTTCCTCGACGGCCATTTTTTATTTGAGAGTATATCAGATATTGCACCTTCACAGGCATTGCCTAAAACAAAAGCTTTTCTAAGGTTATACTTATCAAAAATAAACCTCAGACTTTGAGAAATGGCTACAAATTCTGCAATAGAATCCCATCTCAAGTGATTTTTTTCCAGAAATTGCTCTACATGCTTTGGTGCGCTACCTCCTGCACCAGTCTCAAACATGCGACCACCTGAAAGAAGGGGGATTATAGAAAATACTTTTGCGCTGGTTCCTACTTCCAATATAGGAAAGAGATCAGAAAGATAATCTCTTAATATATTCCCAGTTACTGCAATCACATCCTGTCCTTTCCTAATCATCTTTAGAGTAGCTTTCATTGCATCCAAGGGCTTCATTATCTTTATATCCAGACCTGTTAGGTCATAAGTTTTCAAATATTCTCTAACCTTTTTGATCTCCTCTTTATCATGAGGTCTGTTTTCATCCAGCCAGAATATGGCAGGAAGATTATTTTTCTTAGTTTCTTCTACAGCAATTTGAACCCAGTTTCTGATAGCCACATCCTTTACCTGGCAACCTCTCCATATGTCACCCTTTTCTACAGAGTGCTGCATAAGAATTTGGCCGTCTTCAGTATCTACCACTCTGAAAACTCCATCATCAGGAGCTATAAAAGTCTTGTCATGAGATCCGTACTCTTCAGCTTTCATTGCTATCAGACCGATATCTATAACAGTTCCCATAGTAGTTCTGTCAAAAGCTCCATTTTTCTTACAATCTTCAACTATTTCAGCATATATGGTAGCGTACGACCTATCAGGAATAACTATCTTTACGTCATGAAGCATACCATCTGGACCCCAGGCTTTTCCTCCGTCTCTAATGATGGTTGGAATTGAGGCGTCTATAAGGACAAGATTAGGCATATGAAGATTTGTAATCCCTTTGTTTGAATCTACCATATACAAACCTGGATTTTTCTCATAAGTAGCCTCTATATCTTTCTCTATTTCAGTTCTCTTGTCATCAGATAATTTTTTTAGCTTTGAAAGGATATCGCTTAATCCATTGTTTGGATTGACTCCTATCTCATTGAAAGTGTCTTGATGCTTTGCAAATACTTCCTTAAAGTATGTCCTGATAGCATGGCCAAATAATACTGGATCGGATATCTTCATCATGGTGGCTTTAAGGTGTAACGACCACAATATATCCTCTCTCTTTGCATCCTTTATCTGATCTTCGTAAAAATCAGACAAGGCCTTTATGCTTATAAATGAACCGTCAAATATCTCTTTGTCCAAAAGATTCAGCTCTCTAAAGACGAAAACACTGCCGCTTTTATCTATAAACTCTATCCTTACTTTGGTATTCTTTGAAAGAGTTATTGATTTTTCATGGCCATAAAAATCCCCATCAGTCATGTGTGAAACGTGAGTCTTAGAAGATGAACTCCACTCCTTTAAAGGAAGTCCCATCAACTCAGGAAATTTTTTGGCTGTTTCTTTGATAGACCTAGGGACCGCGCGAATATTGTTCCCCTGCCTTAATACCGGGTTCACAGCGCTGCCCAATACTCTGGAATATCTCTCTCTTATCTGCTCATCCCAATCTGATTTTAGCTCATCTGGATAATCAGGCAGATTGTATCCTTTTGACTGCAATTCCTTTATGGCAATCTTCAGTTGTGGAAGAGAAGCGCTTATGTTTGGCAGCTTTATGAGAATGGTATCTGGCTGGTTTACAAGTTCACCAAGAATAGAAAGATCGTCAGAGACCCTTTGCTCTTCAGTTAGAAAGTCAGAAAAATTGGCCAATATCCTTGACGAAAGAGAGATATCCTTTATATCTATCTCGATATCTGACACATCAAAAAATTTCTTTACTATGGGGAGCAAGGAAAATGTAGCAAGATATGGCGCTTCATCAGTAATAGTCCAGGTTACCTTCACTTTGTCGTTCATCGCAATCTTCCCTTCAAATTTATTTTTTCATCACAAAATATTATAAACTTATTTAGTGATTGGGGTAGATTGGATTTTGGTTTTAAATTAATTAGTACGAATTTGATTTTCTATCCTTTTATCAAAGATCAGGTTACTTTTTGTTTTCCATAAGAGTAAATAAGGAGTTGTTATTGACATTGAGTAAATGAGATTTACAACCTTGAAGTAAGATCAATTTCAATTGATTCTATCAAAGGACAAATTTACAGAAAAAAATTGGAATTAATCTTTATAGACTAGTAAACCTATATTTTTGTATAAATTTTTTTACCAATAATCAAAATTTAAAATTTATGGAGGTATATTTTGAGTCTAACATCTTTTTTATAAGAACAAAGAAATTAAAGAAACTTTTAAAATTTTTTAAAGTGCCTTCATTAAAAACTAAGTCAGAATTATTATTCCCTCCCTTATCAACTAAATTATCCATTGGTTGGAACAGCATTTGATTATTTACTTCGTTTTTATATAAAAAATAAAAATCCAAATGCTATAGAACACGAATGGGTAGCTATGTCATCTCTTCGTTTATTAGAATATAGAGTAGATGATCCATTATTTGGTACTTCAATTTATAAAAAAACAGCGAAAATTATACACGAAGCAAAAAAAGTTTACGAAGATTTTATTAATAAAGGCGAAATTAATTCAAATTTACTCAAAATAACATTGTTGTTAGGTCAAATAGATATTATATATATAGAGCTGGATTGGTAGATAAAGATTTAGGAAATATTGATGAAAAAGATATAGAAGATCTAAAAAATTTAATATCAATAGTAAAACCTGAATATTTTATATCAAAAACAATATATATTAAATCCAACATTTGGTTAAGCATCTTAACTTATTAGAGGAGCAGATTGTGATATAGTAATAGATAATGCAATCATAGATATTAAAACTACAAAAAATTTTATATTAACTCAAGAATATTTAAATCAATTACTTGGATATTATATACTTTATAAAATTGGCGGTATTGACGGTTTGCCATCAAATTGTGAAATTAAAAGATTGGGAATATATTCTTCCAGGCATGCTTATCTTCATATTTTTAATGTACAGGATATTATAAAAGAAGAAACATTTCCAGATTTTATAAAATTTTTTAAGGAACGTGTAAATAAAGAATACAATAGAAACAATACTTACTTAGATAGCAAATAATTTATTCCAAAGATAGTAGAAATCCTGAACAAATTCTTCTCATAAGAACGAAAACGTTCAAATTCATTTTTCCCAATATTGTCCTTAGGTTTATTTTATAGGATCAATTGTTTTTGTTTTTCTATTTTTTTTAGATACTCTTCTCTTCCATACAACATCATGTTTTACTATACCTTTTTTGAACTTTTTGACCAATTGTTTTACAATCTTCAATACTTGAAACACTTGACATTTTTATCAATGAGGGGAGGGATAATGTTAGATTGGATTTTGGTTATTGATTTTGGCTTATTTAGTGCAAATCGGATTTTCTTTCCTTGTGAGGTAGTTCAAAATCTATTACAGTATTACCTATTGATATCCTTGAAACAATCGGATAAATAAATGCAATTACGGGCGGCAAACAACAAGCTATTGCAATTATAATAAGTAAATTATAAATTAAGCCATACAATTCAGGAATTAAATGGATTTTAAATAAAGGTATAATAATTAGTGTAAAAATAACAAATGGAATTGAAAAGCTTTTGATTATTTCATACCAATGCTTCTTTGATAAAAACTTAGTTTTTAAATAATCTCTCTTTACCGCTATTTCTAATACAGTTCTATTATTAGAATCCAAATCAATAGCCTCTTTTACCAATTTATTATATTTATCTAAATTATCAACTTTTAAATATGCAACAGCAAGTCTCGCCTTTAATTCTGATTTTTGTTCATCAGAAAGCAGATTTCTGTTTTCGTTTAAACAATTCTCAATTATCTTGATCAAATCATCATATTTCTCTATATTTTCAAGAATTTTTGACCTTAAAAGAGTTATATCATAGGAAATATCAGTTTTTTCGTCATAATAGTCCTGAGAACTTAATTCGTCCTTAATGTTTTCCATATTTGCAAGAGTTTCTTCGTAACTTTCTACTTTATTTAAATTAATTTGGCAAAAACATATCTCATAAAGATAATCTTCAAAATCATCTAAAAAATAAATCAAATTCTCTCTGTTTTTTATATCTGATTTATAACTTAGATCGGGTATTTGACAAGCATTTTTTAGTATTTCTAATGACTTATTAAGATTTTCTTCACTTCTTAAATAATCTTCTTCGTCCTCTAAAAATAGGGCTAAATTATAGTAAAAATAACTTTCATAAATTGTTTTATATTTCATTTTCTCAATTGATCTGATAGCTCTTATATAACTATCCTTTATTTCTTGATTACTTTGATATCCTGAAAATTGTGTTTTCTTATCAAAAAAAATAAAATATTCTGTTTCATCTAACGATTTTTCATAATTAAAATATTTCTCAAAATTTTTAAGATAATTCCATGCTTCATATTCTTTTTCATCATCATCGAAAATATAATCAATCATATCTAACAAAGCAAACACATTCGATCTAATTGTCAAAGATTTTTCATAGTATAGCCTTTCTATATGTGAAAACTCATCATAATAAGAGTAAACATTAGCTAATCCTTTGTAAATAAGAGTTTGCCAGATTTTATCTTCTTCTGTATTAAAACTTTGATTTTGAAATTCTGATTCTATCTGCTGAAGTTTTGTAAAAATGTTTGTTTTTAGTCTTATATGATCGGAAAGTGGAAGCTTTTTGACATCAAATAGTTTTTCAGCAATACCTAAATATATAATAAATATATTGAGTAAAACTTCTAAATAAAAAGGAGAAGCTACTCTGTCTATTGGCTTTTCTAAAATACGATAAAATTCAGGTAAAAGACTTTTAAATTCCTCTTTATATTCGTAGGTTTTATTCTCTTTAAACTTTTCCACATAAAGTTTTGGAATATATTCAAGAGCAAAAAGTTTAAAATTAAATTCAAGCAAATATCCTATATTTTTATCTTTAGAACTTAATTCTTTTATATATTCGTAATATTCATCGAAATTATTTAACCAGAACAAAGATTCTAAACGACAAAAATCCTTTAAGCTTGAATCTGGCAAATCCTCGCTTGATTTTAGAAAATCAGTAAAAAAACCAAATAAAAATGCATCGTATATTTTATTTAAGTTCTTTTCTTCAGAAATTTCATCTATCCCTATTATAAACCCCCTTCTCGATGATTTTTATTTCACCCTTAATTAAGTCATAAAGCTGATAAACCAATCCATCTATTTCTCTTTGAAGTTGAGAGGTATCTGAACTACTATCTTTTTGTTTAATAGTAAGAATATCTTCAACCTTTGATTCTATTTCAGAAACAATATTTTGATTGGATGTATCAATTTTTTTTATTGGAAGTTTGCCAATATAATATTTATCAAAATGCATAGTTCTTATGGCCCTATTATAAACAAACCAGTAATAAAACCATTCTGATAATTTAGAGTTCAAAATTCCCAAAATATAACTATATGAAAAAATATCTTTAAATTCATTTTTTATATATGTATTCATTACCGTATTCTAAGGTTAAACTTCCATCAAAGTCAATAGTAGACATAATAAGCACTTTATCTACAGGATTCATTATATGAGCCACAATATTTTGAGACAAAATTTTAGGTGTTTTTTCTAAAAGTTTTTTTAGTTTTGGCATGTTCAATTCATCTTTTGAAATCGTAACAAAATCAAGGTTTCCATGAATATAATATTTTCCAATATTTCTTCTTCTTAAGATCGGAATTCCATTTTTACTAATTTTTTTCTGAAAAGGCATCTCCCTACATGTTTCAGAAATTTGTCCAAGCAATAAAGTTTTATCTTTGATCTTTTCTAAAATGTTTTTCTTAGTATTATTGATATAAATAGGTAAAATATCTAAATTTAGAGCAAAAAAATTTCCAATTTCTCCTATTTTTTTTATACAATCAAACCAACCCTCACCTGTTGAAATACTATATTGTTTTTGCTGAAATTTTGAAAAACAAATTATCACCTGTTCTAGCTTAACGTGTTCAAATGCTTTACTAACATCAATTATTGAATTTAATTTATTTTCAAGTATCAAAAATTTCCTTGTTTTCGACCAACCATCAGAATAAGCTAAAGACTTTGGAACTATATAGATTACAACCCCATTATTCTTGGTTATCTTAAAACCAAACTCAATGAAAAGAGATGCTGAATTATTCTTTGAATCACTAAATTTATATTTTGAAAGATCAACTTGAGAGACTTTAATTCCATACGGTGGATTTCCGATTACAATATCAAAGCCATCTCTTAAGCCAAACATCCACTCAGGGTCAAACCAATCAGCGCTTGAATTCTGGTCAAAGATATCAAAGTTAGCTATTTTCTCAGAGTCTTCAAATGGAATAACTTTATTTAGCATTTCAGATAACCTTTTCCTTAGTTCTTTGTCTCTTTTTTGAAGATTCATCTTATTGTTTCTTGTTTTTGCCTGAAAGAACTTGTGCTTAATTTGCTTTATCTTTCCTTCTATCTCTTCAAATGAATTGGATACGAGAACTTTTATAAGCAGGTTCTTTCCAAAGGATATCAGAGAACACATTGATTTAGATTCTGTAAAGCTAATAGACAATGAAAAGCTGACAAAGGGATACAAGAAGTATCAGTTAGATCTATCCTTGTTAATAAATAAATCGCAATTAATGTTTTTAACCGTAGCAGTCTTTATCGCATTTTCTCTACATAGTCTATCAAGAAAGAACAAAAGATCATTCTCTATTGCAAGTTTAAAAGTAGATTGGGCGCCATAAGGTTTCCATCAGCCTTGACACCTCTTGTTAAGCACTCATAAGCCTTTATTTGCATATTATTTAGTTCCAGAATAGGCTGAAAGTATGTGGTTAATGACTTGTTTTCAAATATATTTATAAAATCTACGTTGTTTAATAGAAAAAGCCATTTTTTAAGAGTTTTAGTGTTTGACAAAGCGGAAAATTTTAAAGTCTCATCTTTTTTCAGAAATAAAACATGAATACCTTCTTGCTCAATCTCTGAATACGGTTGCGTCGAAAAAACTCTAAAAACTGTTGAAATTTTTTGTTTCAATTTTTAGCGTTTCGCCATCATTTATCAGTTCAAATCCCAATTTCATTAAGAGTATTATAAAGTTTATTTTGTAACAAATCCACATCACAGCGAAACATAACTGTTTCTTCTTCATTACTTATAACAGGCAAACTAGCACACCTTTTACATTTCCATTCGCGCTCGTTACCCATTTTAAATCTCCTTAAAAATAACAATCATATTTAAATTAAAATTTTACTAAAGACCATTAGCAGTATCAAAAAACTACCCTAAATTCACTTATTTAATAATTTGGTAACAATCAATGACAGTTGGAAAAATTTTGCAGATTTCTTGAGAAAAATATATACCGAAATTATTTGTATATATACTCGAACGTCAAAGGCATATCGTTATTGAGGCCCTTTGAAAAGAGAAGTTGATGAACATCAAGGCCAGATGTTCTGAAAGCGTTTGCACAACCTTTTAGATAAAACCCCCAACGACGCATAAATTGTCTCCCAAATTTTTCTTCTATCTCTTTGGCGTGAAGAGAATAATTTTCATACCATTTATCAAGCGTCAAGGCGTAATTCATTCTTAAGCTTTCAAGATGCATAAGATGAAAGTCATATTTGGGCAAAATACTAACCAATTCTCTCAACTCTGGAATATAACCACCAGGAAAAATATATTTCTTTAACCAGATGCTAAAAGAATCTTCTTCGGAAACTTCAGGCAAGGTTATCGTATGCAGTAGAGATAAACCTTTATCAACAAGAAGTTTATTGATCTTCTCAAAGTATTTCTCTAAATTCTCTTTCCCAACATGTTCAAACATCCCAACGCTAACTATCTTATCAAATTGCAATTTATTTTCATCAAGGTCAAGATAGTTCATAAGTCTTACTTCAACTCTATCTTCAAGTCCTGATCTTTTTATAAGATCCTTAGTCGCCCTAAATTGCTCCTCACTTAAGGTTATTCCCATACACTTTACTCCATATTCCTGTGCAGCTTTTAGTATTAAATGACCCCAGCCACTTCCTATGTCGAGAAGCCTTTCATCCTTTTTCAAGTCTAATTTTTTAAGAGTGTGATTTATCTTTTCTATCTGGGCATCGCGTAAGCTCATATTTGGATCCTTAAAGTATGCGCATGAATAAGTCATAGTGTCATCCAGCCATAAAGAGAAAAAGTCGTTACCAAGATCATAGTGAGATTGGACTTCTTTTTTTTGTCTTTCTTTCCTGACGTTTATTAATAGTTCAGCAATGGATAATAAAATTTGTCTTTTTATAGTTTTAAAGGTATCAGTCTCCTGATTAAAACCAAACGCAGCGCATATATCATCTATCTTTCCATCAATATCTATAATTTCTTCAGCGTTATCTTCTATTAGCTCTGTTAAGTCTCCTTCTTTTATAGAAAAATCTGCCAGATCTTTCTTAAAGGTTATGGTAAAATTGGGTTCACCTTTGCCGTAATCTACAACTTCTTCGTCCCAATACTTTACCCTGAAGCCTTTTGAATCTATTTTTTTAAAATATAATTCACACTCAGCTTTACTCATAATATAGTCTCCACTTGGTGGACCTGAGGGGATTCGAACCCCTGACCTCCTCAATGCCATTGAGGCACGCTCCCAACTGCGCCACAGGCCCACTGCAATTATTATAAAGGACTTAGAATTTTTTTGCAACTTTAAAGGTGGATTAAGGTATTACAGATAGAAATTGATCAAAAAAAATATAACAAAAGCTATCTTTAAGATTGAGAGCATAAAAAACTTAAAAATTTAACGTTATAACTCTAAGCTAGACAAAAATATACAAACAGTCTCATTTTTACCAAATTTTTTCAAAAGTTTTTATAGTTCAAATACGCTACCAGCACTTGCAAAGAAAAATCTATCCTTGAGCTTGTTATACAATTTTGCTCCAACTTCCATGCCCGTGCAATGAGAGGCACCCAATTTCTGTATATTGTATTTTTCAATCACCTCGAGGACACTGTTAATCTGCTCTTGCGAAGCAAAGCCTAAGTGGGTTCCCCCTATTACAGCATATATTTCTTTTTTACCTGTTTTATTTATAAAGTGATTTAAAATGTTTATTATGCCAGCGTGAGCACAACCTAATAGAACCACAAGACCTTTTGGCGTTTCTATAGCTAAAGAAAAATCATCCCAAATCTCATCTTGAACCAGTTCACCATTGGCGTTTACAACTTTCATTTCTTTATCAATCTTCTCAAATTTTGTTTTACGTTCAACTTCTCCAGACGAAAAAATACCCTTCTCTATCTCTGTAAATTCTCTATGAAAATTAAATTTAACGCCAAGACTTTCAAGATAAAATCGGCTAAATGGTATCCCTATATATCTTCTTGTATTGCCAATTGACCAATACCTATTAGAAAATATATCTGGATGCGCATATGTTTCAAGTGGAGACTTAATTTTTAAAAGATCAGCAATACCGCCTACATGATCATAATGCCCATGGGATATATACAAAAACTTTATACTGGCTAAATCTTTTTTTAAAGCAATTGAATTATTTAACAAAGCCTTACCTTGACCAGTATCAAATAAAAAGTTAAAGTTAGGGGTTTCTACTAAAGCGCTAAAACCGTGTTCACCAATAACACCAAATGGAAGCGCTACACTATTTTCAGCTAAAATAGTAATTCTTAAATCCATACTGACCTCTCCTTTCTAAATTTTTAAGAAATCTTTATTTTATGCTTACTACTCAAGTATCTTTTTATAGAATTTTTTACACTTGAATTAATATAGTTTTTATTTTCCATTCTCCAAATGATTTACATTTATAGCGTAAAGTATATCAAAAGCTCTTCTAAATCTATATATCTTTTATGACATATAATATCTCTAATATATTAATATTAAGAGTTTTTCCTCAGTTCTTTGTTAGCATAGATATATAGGCAGCATAATTTATCACTTAATCTCTATGACATCAGCATGAAAAAATCCCAAATATATTGTATCATTTATAATTTAGTACAAAATTTTTTGAGGAGGAAATAATGACAAAACACTTTCTTAATCCTGTTACAGACGTAAATGTCAGCAAATTAATTTTAAAACATTATTTCGAAAGCATTACTGACGCGCTTACCTCTGACGTTATAATCGTAGGAGGAGGACCATCTGGCCTAACCGCTGCAAGAGAGCTGGGAAATTCAGGATATAAAGTAGTAATTATGGAAAGAAAGCTATCACCTGGCGGGGGTACGTGGGGTGGCTCTATGTCCTTTAACAAAGTCGTTATACAAAAAGATCTAAAAGACTATCTAAATGAACTAGAAATTCCTTTTGTAGAAGACCTAGATGCGCTTGTGGTAGACTCCTGTCTTTTTGCAAGTCAACTAATCGCTAAAGCGCTCAAAACTCAGAACGTTAAGCTTTTCAATCTGATGACCGTTGTAGATTTAGAGTATACAAATAATGCAATCACAGGCGTAGTTGTGAATAATACAGGTATAGAAATAGCAGGTCTTCATGTGGATCCGATGGTTTTTCAAACAAAAGCAGTTCTTGACGCCACAGGCCACGATGCCATAGCTGCAAACATCTATTCAAAAAGAGTTCAGTTACCTCTTAGGAAAGAGCACTTTATGAACGCAGTTCAAGGAGAAGAAGATACGGTAAACAATACAAAAATGTTAGCAAACGGTCTATTTGTCTCTGGGATGGCAGCCAACAACGTGGACGGCGGAAGTAGAATGGGGCCAATATTTGGCGGAATGATAAAATCTGGGTTGAAAGCTGCCAAACTAATAATGGAGTACATAAAAACTGTTTAGTACCTTAGCGCTTTATTTAGGCTTTTTAGAAGCAAGAGATAGATTAGTTAAAAGACAGGTTAGCAAGTTGCTATTTTACAAGGACTGTTTTGTTCTAAATCTCTGGAACAAGGAAGAAGGTGCTATCTTCTTCTTTATATCTCTTGTAAATAGCATTCCTTTTATAGGTATTTCAAAGGAAAAGATTACAAAACTAGAACCATATAAACATCCTTTTTACGATTTCTTGAACAAACATCTAATAGGGTCTGAGATATCTGAAATTACAATAAACAGATTTGATAAAGTTTTAAAAATATCTTTTTCAAATGACTTTCCTGTAGGGAAGCTTCCCAAAGTAGACGTTGTTCTTGAGTTGATCACAAACAAATCAAACGCAATCGCACTGGTAGACAATATTATTAAAACCTCTTATAAAGAAATAATTCCCGACGACCCATTGAAAAGAAAGATTCTTCCCGCATTAGAGTATCAATATCCTGAAAAGTCCACCAAAAAGCTTGAGCCAAAAGAAATTACTTTCGAAATCCTATCAGAGCTGGGTATTGAAAAAGCCTTATCAGAAAAGACGTTCGGCATTCCAAAAAACGTTATTGAAGAGGTAAAGGATTGGACTCCTCAAAAGGTGATCCAATGGATAAATGCTGATTTTGAAAACCTAAATTCAAAGGTATTAAACAACGAACTAATTTTGTCTTTAAATTTTGATAAAAGCTCTATTTTAGAAAATATCTACTCAGTTGGCATAAATAAAATTATTGAAATAAATGAAGAGAAGAAAAAAAGAGAATTAGAATTACAAAGAAAGAAAAAAATAGCATATCTGGAAAAAAAACTTGAAAACGTTAGAAAAGATTATGAAAAAAATTTACGCTGGAAAGATATACACTCAAAAGCTCAAAATATTTTAAATAATTTAGATAAAATCGAAATCATAAATAACCAGTACGTTTTTAACGACAAAATAATTGGAAATCTAAGCAAAACTCCAGGCAAACTTGCAAACGATTTATTCGAAAAATCAAAAAAGATGAAGAGCGCCCTATTAAAAATTGAAAAAATGATAAATTCTTTAGAATCACAAATACAAAGAGTTAAAGCTGAAAATACTGATAATTCAAGAGTAGAAAAGAGTACTAAAGAAAAAAGTCATAAAGAAAAAGATAGGCCAAAAGATTACATAAAAATTGATTTTGACGATTATACTATTGCATTAGTTGGAAAAAATGCTAATTCTAACATTAATCTTTTAAAAATTTCAAATCCAAACGATTGGTGGTTTCATACAAGAAATTATCCTGGAAGTTACGTGATTTTAAAAACTACAAAAAAGGAATTAAGCCAAGTTGACATTAAAAAAGCTGCACAAATATGTGCTCATTTTTCAAAAGCCAAGAGAGAAAAAGAAGTTGAAGTAGTTTTTACGCAAGTAAAATATCTTACAAAACCAAAGGGAAAGAAAAACGGAACCATATTTTACAGAAATGAAAAGACAATCTTTGTATCACCAGAACAGGAAGAAAATTTTTAGGATTTTAATAAAATTTTAAACTATGTACGATGAAAAGAAAATAAATTCTAATCAAATAGAACTCTTTGCCCTCCCAACTTTTGATAAAGAAAGACTTGATCAGTTTCTTTACAAAACCATAAAAGAAGAATCAAGAAATTATTATTCGAAACTAATTAAAGAGGGCTTTGTAAAAGTAAACAATAAGTCCGTCAAAAAACCGTCTTTCACTGTTAGACCATATGACAAAGTAACTCTCCTTCTAAAACCTAAAAAAACCATGTCAATAGAGCACGATAAATTAAATATAAAGATCCTATATGAAGACTACTACATCATAATCATAAACAAAGAAAGGAACATGGTGGTGCATCCTGGAGCTGGGAATTTCAGAAATACTATACTCAATGCACTTATTAATTCAATTCACAAAGATGAGTTTACAGATCAAGAAAGACCTGGAATTGTTCATAGACTCGACAAAGAAACTACTGGCGTACTGATAATAGCAAAATCAGAAAAAATAATGAGACAACTTTCAGAACAATTTAAAAACCGTCAGGTAAAAAAAACTTATTTAGCTTTAGTTCATGGAGACCTAAATTATAAAGAAGGCTTTATTTCAATGCCTATTAAACGCTCAAAAATTCATAGGCAAAAAATGGAAGTAGATTTATCAGGAAAGGTAGCTTTTACTGAGTACTCTATTATTGGTAAGGGAACCTTTGAAAATCAAACAGTTTCTCTCTTGAAAGTAAATATCTATACAGGAAGAACACATCAAATAAGAGTTCATATGTCCTATATAGGCCATCCCATAGTAGGTGATAAAAAGTATTCAACAAAAAGCTTTAAAAATTGCCCTGAAATTGCTCTACACGCACTAAAAATAGAATTTTTACACCCGGTCACAAAAGAAGTAGTAAGCTTCCAGGCTCCATTACCTGAGGATTTGCAGAATTTTATAAAAAAATGCAATATTAACTACGATTTAGATCTGTAAACTTTATTCCAATACTCCTTTAAATTTGAAACTTCCTTTTCCAACCATGCATAATTTTCTACATACCATTGGACGGTTTCCTTTAAGCCATCATCTACTGAAAAAGACGGTTTCCATCCCAATTCTTTTGAAATTTTTTCAGTATTCAGCGAATATCGAAAATCATGTCCTGGTCTATCCTTTACAAACTCAATAAGCTCATCTGACTTGCCTAAAATACTTAATATTTTTTTAACAAGATTAAGATTGGTCATCTCTTCTCCACTGCCAATGTTATAAATATTAGAATCTTTACCATCATTTAAGACTTTAAAAATTGCGCTGCAGCAATCTTTTACGTATGTCCATTCTCTAATATTGCTTCCATCAGCATATATAGGAACTTTTTGATTGTTTAAAGCTTTATATATTACTACCGGAATTAATTTTTCAGGAAACTGCCACATTCCGTAGTTGTTTGAAGGTCTAACTATTCGAGTTCTAAGGGAAAAGGTCCTTGCATAAGCTTTTATCAGTAAATCTGCACTTGCCTTACTGGCGGAATAGGGAGAGTTCGGTCTAAGTGGTGAATCTTCAGAAAATTTTCCTTCCTTTCCAAGCTCACCATAAACTTCATCAGTAGACACGTGTAACAACAAAACATCAGAATTTGCCAGAGAATTTAATATGCTGGTAGTGCCACAGATATTTGTGCTAATAAATTCATCTGGTTTAAGAATAGATCTATCCACGTGAGTCTCAGCTGCAAAGTTTATAATAGCTTCGATCTTATCTGTTTTTATAATTTTCTTTATAGAATCTTCGTTCTTAATATCATCTTTATAAAATCTAATTTCTTTAACAACTGAGTTAATTCGGTCCATAGAACCTGCATAAGTTAGCTTATCGATTACGCTAACTTTATAACCCCTTTCAACTGATTGTCTCACAAACTCGCTGCCTATAAAGCCTGCACCACCAGTAATTAATATATTCATTTATCTCTCTCCCTAATTAAAAAATATATATTTCAAAATTAAAAATATATATATAGCTATCACTGTTAAAGGTGCTCTGTATTCGTTATTTGCCATATATCTTTTGAAAGAAATAGGAGCCATTTTAAAATTTAAAAAGTTTGGTAAAAAAGCAGGAACTCTTTCTTTATATTCAAGAAATTTTTCTTTATGTTCTCTATAAAGTTCTTCTTCCTCTTCTTTCATTTTGTGAAAATGTATAAACAAAAAACCAATAACAAATATAACAAGCAAGAAAAAACTTCCACTTGATATCATTACCCCAGAACCAGCCAGAAAACTCCCCAGATAAAGTGGATTTCTTACTAAAGAATATGGACCATCAGTAGAAAGAACTTTTACTTTATTTATAGTTGCAGCAGCCCATGCTCTTAGTAACAAACCTAAAATTGAAAAAATAGCTCCTGCGATCAAAGATACCATTGTTGGACGTGACAAAAAAATTATTAAAACAAAAAGCAAATACAAAAGTTTTGTTCTTTTTTTAACAAGAAATTTTATAATCTAAATCAATCCTTTCTTTGTTTCATGGTTTGTTATTTTAACATATAATTTATATAGTTTGACTTAAAATTTTAAATCTGGAGGAAATATCTTGTATATACCCAGTTTGTTTGATAATCTTGAAGAGCAAGAAAATAACCAAAAAGAAAACTTAAGCAAACTAGAACTTAGTGATATATTAATTGAAACAAAAACGTGCAAGAGATGTAAATTAAGTGAAACTCGCAAAAATGTTGTCTTTGGAGAGGGGCCTATGAATCCTGAAATTATGGTTATTGGTGAGGGACCGGGAGAAACAGAAGACATACAAGGACGGCCCTTCGTAGGAAAAGCAGGTCAACTATTAACTAAAATTTTTGAATCTGTGGGCCTAAACAGAGACGAAATATATATTACAAATGTTGTGAAATGTAGACCTCCAGGCAATAGGAATCCATTCCCAGAAGAAATTGAACAGTGCCGACCTTTCTTAGATGCTCAAATAAAAATCTTAGATCCAAAAATAATAATTTTATTGGGTGCAGTTGCATGTAAAACAATTTTAAAAAATTTTTCTTCCATTACAAAAATTAGAGGCGAAATAATATTACAGGACAATAGATATTACATACCAATGTTTCACCCCTCTTATTTGCTCAGGAATGCCAGTAGAAGCGTTGGGTCTCCACGATGGCTAACATGGAAAGATATCCAGAAGGTAAAACATTTTATAGAAGAAAATAAAAGTTAAAAGTCTTTAGTAACAGAAAATTTTCCAACGTCTTTAAGTGAAATTAAGCTTCCCAAAAAACCTATAAACGTTCCTACAATTACAACAACCATACACATTAGAATCCACAAAGACGTATCTAATGGCCAGAAAAATGACCAGGGAGGAGCAGTATTTACTATAGCAAAACTTAAAAAGATCGATAAAATAATAAAGAAAAAAATTGCTAAAAGCGAAGAAAGAAGGCCTATAAAGCTGCCTTCAAGGATATACGGCATTCTAATAAAATTCGGTTCAGCGCCTACCAGCTCCAGTATTTCAAGTTCTTCCCTTCTTGCAAGAACAGATACCTTTATAGTGCTTGAAATAACTACAAGAGATGCAAGAGCAAAACCAATGAGCAAAAGTAAACCTATAAGAGTAATTTTTTGAACCAGAGCATTCAGAGCATTCAAAAGTTGTTGTGGATACCTTGTCTCATCTACCTGCGGAAACTGTGATATAACTTTTGCAAGTCCTGCAATGTAATCCGGACTTTTTACTCTCACTTTTATAGTATCCGGTAAAGGGTTTTTTATGTCAGAAACATTAATTTTGTTTTGAAAATACTTCTTGAATTTTTCCCACGCATCGTGTTTTGAAACGAACTCAACAGAAGAGACACCTTCCATATTTGAAATTGTTCCAATCAGACTATTTATATCCTGACTTGATACGTTATCTTTCAAGAATACAAGTAGTTCTAACTGATCTCCTATCTTGGTTGAGGCCTGGAATAAAGACAAAAAAAGCATTAAAATCAATCCAAATATTATCATTGTAAAAGAGATAGAAATAATAGAAGCTATAGCCATCCCCCCACCCCTACTCAAAGAAATAATTGCTTCTCTTAAATATATTCTGAATTTACTCATAAATTAAGGGTTTATCCCAGAGACTATCAGATTCAATCTGACCATTTTTCAATTGAACTACCCTTTTGTTCATCTTACTAACAATAATTGGATTGTGAGTTGTTATCAAAATCGTCATACCCATTCTATTCAAGTTTTCAAAAATAGACATTATCTCCCATGAAGTCTTAAGATCTATATTCCCCGTTGGCTCATCTGCAATTAGAAGTGTTGGATAATACGATATAGCTCTTGCAATTGCAAGCCTTTGTTGCTCCCCTCCTGAAAGTTCGTTTGGAAAAGCTCTAGACTTTGAGCTCAATTTAACAAGTTCTAAAGATTTATATGCCCTCTTTTTAACCTCTCTATCAGATAAGCCTAACATTTCAAGACACAAAGATATGTTTTCAATTGCTGTTTTCCTTGGCAATAGCTTTACATCCTGAAAAACAACTCCCAGCGTTCTCCTAAACAGCGGAATATCCTTTTGCTTTAATTTTAATAAATTCATGTTATTGACATAAACCTCACCAGTAGAAGGAAGCAATGCTCTATATAACAGCTTTAACAAAGTTGATTTTCCGGCCCCACTATGACCGGTGACAAAAACAAAGTCCCCCTTTTCTACTTCAAGATTTATGTCTTTCAGACCATATATTTGACCGTGATAAATCTTTGAAACGTTTTTAAAAACTATAGCTGGATTCATTTTAATCCTAATAATAACAATTTCTCTTTTATACTGTTTGCATCCAAACCATAATAACTTAATAAATCGTTTGGCTTTCCTGATGTGCCAAATCTATCATCAATGCCAATAAAGTATACTTTCATTGGATAGTTCCTTGAAAGAGTTGATGATATCATAGATCCGAGTCCGTTTATAACATTGTGTTCTTCAGCAGTAAATACTATTTCGTGCTCTTTTGCTATTTCTATTATAGATTCTTCAGGAAATGGCTTTATACAAGAAACATTTACCAAAGTTGGCTCTACATTATAAGGCTTCAATAGCTCAATTGCTTCAAGACACTTCCACAACATTATTCCTGTAGCAAATATCACTATTCTTTTCCCCTTTTTTAGAACAAACGGTTTTGTATCGAAATTATAATTCTCAGACAAAATATCTGGAACTCCCATTCTCCCCAATCTTATATATACAGGGCCATTATACTGATATGCCCAATTAACCATTGATTTTGTTTCTATAGAATCAGCAGGAACTAATACTGTCATATTAGGAATCACTGACATCAAAGCTATGTCTTCTATAGATTGGTGTGATGCCCCATCCTCTCCTACAGTAATTCCTGCATGAGATGCACATATTTTAACGTTTAAAGATGGATAGGCAACAGTGTTTCTAATTTGCTCCCACGCTCTACCTGTAGCAAATATTGCAAAGGTGCTTGCATATGGAACAAATCCTGCAAGGGATAATCCTGCAGCTACGCCTATTAAATTTTGCTCAGCTATTCCAACATTAAAAAATCTCTCAGGAAATTCCTTTGCAAAAAGCGAAGTTTTAGTAGATTTAGAAAGGTCGGCATCTAAAGCTACTACCTTATCATTTGACCTGCCTAACTCCAATAACGCTTCTCCATAAGCTTCTCTGGTCGCCTTCATTGTACATCACACTCTTTTATTTCAGAATATGCTATCTTTGCCTGTTCTTCACTTGGAGCTTTCCCATGAAAATCGCATACATTTTCCATAAAGGAAACCCCCTTGCCCTTTATGGTATGAGCAATAATTACTTGAGGTTTTTTATCACCTCTCTTTTTTGCTTTTTTAAGAGCAGGTATTAGTTCGTCAAAGCTGTGTCCGTTTAATTCTAAGACATTCCAACCAAAGGCACGCCATTTATCAGTCAACGGCTCCAAAGACATTATCTCTTCTGTAAAACCATCTATTTGAAGTCTATTTCTATCAACAATTGCAGTCAGATTATCTAACTTAAAATGGCTTGCTGCCATTGCAGCTTCCCAAATTTGACCTTCTTCTAACTCTCCGTCTCCTAACAGAGTAAAGACATGAGAATTTAAACCCTTTAACCTTAATCCCAAAGCACAACCCACAGAAATAGATAAACCCTGCCCTAAAGAACCTGTTGATGCCTCTATTCCTGGCAATTTTCTCATATCTGGATGCCCCTGAAACGGACTATTTAGTTGTCTTAAAGTGTTTAATCCAGATTTATCAAAATAACCAGCTTCTGCAAGAGTAGAATACAAAACTGGAGCAGCATGACCTTTAGAAAGGAAAAATCTATCTCTCGATTCTAATTGGGGATTTTTAGGATCATAACTCATAACCCCACCAAAAAATAACGAAACCATTATTTCTACACTAGAAAGCGAACCACCTGGATGTCCTGATTTTGCAGCAGTAATCATTTCAATTATTGACTCTCTTATATTTACTGCACGTTCTCTTAATAGCAAGTCATCCAAAATCCATTCTCCTTTCATTTTGTAATCAATTATACCTTAGGTATTTTTTTTATCTCCAACAATTGAAAAAATTTTATCAACAACCCATTCTACATCCCTTTCGGTTGAATCAATTATTACTGCATCTTCTGCAACCTTAAGAGGGCCTATTTCTCTGTTCATATCAGACTCATCTCTTTTCTCAATCTGTTTTTTTACCTCTTCGAAGTCAATTTTAATATCTTTTTTAAGTAACTCCTTATACCTTCTTCTTGCCCTCTCTTCAAGTGAAGCCGTTAGAAATATTTTTACTTGAGCATCAGGACACACAACAGTAGTTGTATCGCGACCTTCTAAAATAATATTTGGTGAATTAGTTGCTAATTTCCTCTGTTCAGACAAAAGAAATAATCTCACTACTTTACTCGAAGCCGCTTTCGAAACATGTTTATCTATAATTGGATCTCTTATTTCTTTTGTTAAAATTCTTCCGTTCAATACAATATTTCCATCAACAAAATCTAGCTCAATAGAATCTATTATTTTTTTAAAAATATTTTCCAGATCTTTTGAGTCTTCTAACTTTCTGTTTATTAGCTCAAATGTAATAGCTCTATACATTGCTCCAGTATCTAAATACTTGTAATTCAATCTCTTTGATAGTTCACGCGCTACAGTGCTTTTACCAGCTCCAGCAGGACCATCAATTGCTATTATCATTTATCAAACCTCGTTTTATATAGTTTTAATAAGATATTAAGTCCAAAACAAAAAATAAATCCCAAAACTGAACCCAAAAAGAGCCCTTCCAAACATCTAATTATACTAATATATATTGGAATATGAATGTGCAAAAATGTATCTGTTAGAGATATAAATGCTACAGAAGAAATCAAAAAGAAAAATTTGAAGAAATTAATATTTTTTAATCTATACAAATAGAAAGAGAAAATAAGCATCGAATACCCTATCAATTCTTTAAATCTGGGTCTTACAAAAAGAGTTTTTTCTAAAAATATTCTTATATGTTCTTCATCAGGCAATAAACCAATTGGGTTTTGATTTCCAGATCTTAAGACATATATTATCAAAATTATCAAAAAAACTATTAATGCCGCAAATTCTACCCTTCTCATCGGCTTCATAAGCTCGTTAATATATTCCTTAATATTGATAGTCCTAAAAAATATTCTTAAACCTAAAAGTAATATCGGTAAAACTAAAAGTAACTTAATCAAAGGAAAGATATTAATTCCAATAACGGAAGTTGCAGACAAATAGATATTATTTGTCAGCAAAGCTCCCAAAATTGAAATTAAAAATACCATTATAAAATTCAACAAAAAGGATATCCAGCTGGAGGTTTTGATTCTATTATATAGATATATTGGCGGGAAAGTAGAACTCATCAAAGCAGTTTCCCACGCTATAAAGTTAAATTTGCCAAAAATAAACAACAAAACATTTATTATTAAAAGAACAGACGAAAAAATTAATATCTTTCGGGTATCCAAATTAACAGAAAACATTAAAAGCAAAAGACATCCCAAACAGAAAAATATGCCAAAAATCCATATAAGTCTTATTGGTTTAAAATAAAACTCATCGTGTGCATTCCAGAGAGCTTTTCCAGGCACAAATCCTTGAAGCCTTATTTCCTGAACAATATTTTTTATATACTCCAAGTTCGTATTGATAAGATTGCCCTTCAACGGTTCACCCCACGGATTTACATATAGTACCTTTATGTTTCTCTCTTTAATAGCCCTTCCCCAACGAGGGATAGCATCCGAGTATTTTATCTTTTTGCCAGACTCAAATTTGGAATCTGAATAAATGACGTTAGCGCCTGGTATTTCATTGTTGGTAATTGCATGAACTCTTAACACTTGATATGGAATCATCCTAGCTAATTCATCAATGCCTCTTTGTTTGGCAAATTCCACATAACCAAAGCGTATGTTATTCTTTTCCAGGATCTTAGCATAAATATTGATAAAGTTTGGGTATCCTAAAACCTCTCTTTCACCAAAAATTATCATCCACACATTTTTAGGATACTGGTTTACCCATCTTTCAAAATCTTCTTTATTAGAGTAAAAGCGATAATCGTTTA
The DNA here is from genome assembly GCF_003057965.1 of Thermodesulfobium acidiphilum. Lineage (NCBI taxonomy): Bacteria > Pseudomonadati > Thermodesulfobiota > Thermodesulfobiia > Thermodesulfobiales > Thermodesulfobiaceae > Thermodesulfobium > Thermodesulfobium acidiphilum. Next base: position 700,093 of record NZ_CP020921.1, on the reverse strand, counting down.
TTGGTCTTAATACAATATAAAAGCCTAACTTCTTACAAAAATTTATTTCTTTATTAAGGAAACCAAAATACAAAGATGGCAAATCTTCATCAGAAGAATATATAGAAGATCCTTTCAAATAAGTTTTTTTGAGCAGGCTGTTGTATTTATTTGTTAATTTATCAAATACTTCCTTAGCAAGTTCAGGATCTCTAAACTCAGCTACCCATATTATTCCATCCTTAATTGATTTTTCATCTGGATGAACCAGAAAAACCTCCCCCCTCTCAACCAGAGATTTGAGGTTGGATTCTTTAAGGGCCACAGCAGTAACCCCCTCTTTTCTAAGCTCAGTCAAAAACTTATCAAAAGGATAATCAGTTAGTTCAGCTAAATCCCTAAATCCTTCATAATCAATTACAATAGATATATGTTTGTCCGCTTTCACCTCTACATCTGACCTGATCGAAGAAACGATAAAGGAAAATAAACCAGAAACAGCAAGCATAAAGAGTCCTGTAAGAAAGAGAAGTTTTCTATTAGTCATCTAATCACCCTGATTTTTTTCTTTTGATTCTTTAAGCAAAAAAGCTTTTTGAAATTCATCAATATTTCCGTCCAAAACCCCATAAACATCTCCAAACTCTACATTAGTTCTATGATCTTTTACCATTGTATATGGATGCATAACATAGGTTCTTATTTGTTTTCCCCATGAAGCATCAGTTTCGCCCTTGAATTCATTCATCTTATCCTTTTGTTTTTCTTCATAAAGGCTATTAAGCCTTGAAATAAGAATTTTCATCGCTGCCTCTTTATTCTGAAATTGACTCCTTTCATTTCTACAAGTTACAACAATTCCTGTTGGCAAATGCGTAATTCTTACTGCTGAATCAGTTTTGTTCACGTGTTGACCACCAGCCCCAGAAGCCCTAAAGGTTTCTATTTTTATATCTTCATTTTTTACGTTAACTTCTTTAACGTTTTCAATTAGTGGAGTAACCTCTACCAAAACAAATGATGTATGTCTTCTGTTATTGAAATCAAAAGGAGAAAGCCTTATTAGTCTATGAACGCCTTGCTCAGATTTCAGAAAACCATAAGAATATTTCCCTTTAAAAAAAATCGTAGCAGATCTGATACCCGCTTCATCGCCAGGACTTTGATCCACTAATTCTACAGAATATTTATTCTTTTCTCCCCAACGAATATACATTCTAAGAAGCATTTCTGCAAAATCTTGCGCATCCACTCCACCTGCTCCAGCACTTATAGAAAGCATTGCATTATAACTATCGTATTTTCCGGACAAAAGGGCTCTAATTTCCATTTCTTCAAGAATTTTAATTAAATTCTTATAGCTTTCAGTAATTTCATTTTCTACATCTTCGCCCTGAAATTCAGTCCAAAACAAAAAATCTTCAAAACTAGAATTTAAATTATTCCATTCATCAATACTTTTCTGGAGACTATCAGCTAACTGAGTTAGATTCGAAGACTTTTGAACATCCTGCCAAATTTCAGGATTTGAAAGTTCATTTCTTATGTTTTCTAACTTTTTTATCTTGTTGTCCAGGTCAAAGGCAGTCACGAATTTTTAAGATTCTCTCATTCAAAGAATTAATGTCGTACTCTATCATGTTTCATTCCTTCCACAACAATGTTTATATTTTTTTCCGCTACCACAAGGACAAGGATCATTTCTGCCAATCTTTTTCTTTTTATTATTTTTTTGGTTATTGTTAGCATTGTTTATATTGGTTTTCCCTTGGGGAGCCTCTTTTTTATCACTCAAATCTTCCTTTTTTTCAACAATTACGTTGAACAAAAATTTTAGAGTATCTTTTTTTATAAGAGTAGCAGTTTCCTGAAACAATTTCGATGCTTCTATCTTATATTCCACAAGAGGATCTTTTTGACCGTAAGCCCTAAGTCCTATACCTTCTCTCAAAGAATCATTATCTTGTAAATATTCCATCCACTTTTCATCTATAATTCTTAAAGCTATATATTTCTCTAAAGACCTCAATAATTCTGAACCGAGCTCCGACTCTCTAAGACTATATTTTTCTTTCAAAACTAATTTAAGCTTACTTTTTAATTCAGTTATGTCCTTACAGCTATCAAAAGCGTCATCATCTAGTTTTATTATTTCTTGAAGAGATTCTTTAAGAACTGACAAGCCTTCTTCATTAATTGTTTTTTTCGGAAACGATTCATCTACATACTTTTCAACAATTTGCTCTATCCAACCAACAATTATGTCCTTACAATCATCACGGGTTAAAAGTTTTTGCCTTTCAGAATATATATATTCTCTTTGTCTATTTAAAACATCGTCATACTCAATTAGTTGTTTTCTTATTGCAAAGTTGTTTTCTTCTACTTTTTTCTGTGCATTTTCTACGGCTTTTGTAACCCATTTATGTTCAATTGGCTCGTTTTCATCTATGTTCAGCTTGTCCATCAAAGCAACAAGCCTATCAGAACCAAACAATCTCAAGAGATCGTCATCTAAGGATAGATAAAATCTAGATGAACCAGGATCTCCCTGTCTACCTGCTCGACCTCTTAACTGATTATCAATTCTCCTGCTTTCATGTCTTGATGTGCCTATTACATGAAGTCCTCCAAGTTGTCTTACCTCATCATCAATTACAATATCCACACCTCTACCAGCCATATTTGTAGCAATAGTTACTGATTTCTTTTCACCAGCATGTGAAATTATTTCTGCTTCTTTTTCATGATACTTTGCATTCAACACATGATGAGGTATTCCCTTTTTCTTTAAAAGCAGGCTAAGTTTTTCTGATTTCTCAATAGATGTTGTGCCAACCAAAACTGGCTGACCTCTTTCAAAACATTCTTGAATTTCCCTTATCAAGGCTCTCAATTTTGCTTCTTCATTTTTATATATTACATCAGGAAAATCGACTCTAATTACAGGTTTGTTCGTTGGAATCTCTACTACCATCAAGTTGTAGATCTTTATAAACTCAGCCTCATCCGTTTTTGCAGTACCTGTCATACCTGCCAATTTTGCATAAGATCTAAAATAGTTTTGAATAGTAATGGTAGCTATAGTCTGTGTTTCTTCTCTAACCCTTACGTGTTCCTTTGCCTCAATAGCCTGATGCAATCCATCAGAATATCTCCTCCCATGCATAAGCCTTCCGGTAAACTCATCTACAATAATTACCTCTCCATCTTTGACCACATAATCTTTTTCTCTTTTAAACAGGTGATGAGCTCTTAATAATTGAGTAAGAACGTGAAGCACATCAATGTACTTAACGTCAAAAAGATTATCTATTCCCAATAATTTCTCAGCTTTAGCAACTCCAACTTCAGTCAAAGAAAGAGTTTTAGTCTTCTCATCAGGTGTAAAATCCTCTTCAGGCTTCAGTCTGAGAGCTATAGGATTGAGCCTATTATACAGCTCTGTTTTTTGAGCAGCTCTTCCAGATATGATAAGAGGGGTCCTGGCCTCATCGATTAGAATGCTGTCTACTTCGTCAACAATTGCATAATTCAAACCTCTCTGAACCTGATCAGCCACAGATAAAGCCATATTATCTCTTAGATAGTCAAAACCAAATTCATGGTTCACGCCATATGTTATATCGCAATTATATGCAGCTTTTCTCTTTTCATTATCGAAATTATTTTGTAAATACCCTACAGAAACTCCTAAATATTCGTAAACAGGTTTCATCCACTCAGCATCTCTTTTTGCAAGATAGTCATTGACTGTAACAATATGAACGCCTTTCCCACTCAACGCATTAAGATAAGCAGCAGTTGTAGCAGCAAGGGTTTTGCCTTCACCCGTAGCCATTTCAGCAATCTTGCCGTCATTTAGTACCAAACCACCAATAAGTTGAACGTCAAAGTGCCTGAGCCCTAAAGTTCTTAGAGATGCTTCTCTTACCATTGCAAATGAATTAATAAGAATTTCATTTGGGAAATCTTTCTCTTTGTACTCTTTTAGCGCTTCTCTATAATTATTAGTTATCTGTAGAAAATCTTCCCTAGTTAATTTCTTTATTTCTTCTTCTTTATTATTAATAGTTGCAACAATTTCATAATATTTCTTTAATTCATTTTCTTTACTAGAACCAAGAATTTTACTTAAAAGCTTATTAAACATTTATATTCCTCAAAAAATTTATTTTTCTGGCTCAATTAAACCGTATCCACCTTCATTTCTTCTATAAACTACGTTTGTATCCATAGTTTGAGAATTAATAAAAACATAAAAATTATGACCCAATAGTTCCATATCTATTATAGCCTCTTCTGGTGTAATTGGCTTTAAAGGAAACCTTTTTGTTTTAACTATTTTATTTTCATGCACTACTTCTTCACCTTTTTGTACTAAGAAGTTTTCATTCATCAAATTCCTGTGCCTTTGCACAAGCTTTTCCTTATACTTAGAAATTTGTCTTTCCAGTTTATCATAAACCAAATCTATTGCTGTCCTTAAATCTTCCGATCTCTCTTGAGCCCTAATTGTTGAACCAGCCGCAAAAATTGTAACTTCCGCCGAAAAAATTTGCTTATTTTTTTTAGCGCTTGTTTTAGAAAGAACAACCTGGACTTCAATTATTTTTTTGAAAAATTTTTCTAATTTTGATATCTTGTTTGTAGTATAATTCTTAAGATCTTCTGATAAATTTACACCCTTATCTTTTACGACTATTTGCATATTTATCCTCCTATAAACTTAATTTTAATAATATTTAGTACTTATAAAGCTTTTTATAATTGTTTTTATGTTTTATACAGAATATTAAATTAAGAAAACAAAAGCCCCTCCCCGGGGCTTTTGAAAAGTTTAACTATTAAAAAATTATTATTTTAAGGACAATAATATCTTATTTATGATACCTTGGTAACGTTAGATGCCTGTGGTCCTTTTGGACCATCTACAATTTCAAACTGAACAGCTTGACCTTGCTCTAAGGTTCTGAACCCTTTGCCCTGGATTGCACTATAATGGACAAAGACATCGCCGCTCCCGTCATCCTTTGAAATAAATCCATAACCCTTTTCATTGTTAAACCACTTTACTTTTCCTAAAAACATGATAAATAACCTCCTAAAACCCTTTCAAAAGTTTAATTTTTTTTCTATTCTCTTCTACCTAACTCTTCTTCTCTTTAGATCAAGAAACCTAGAGCAAAGTTCACCTCCCTTTAAGAACCCACCCAATAGTAAATTGCAGGCAAGCCCTTGGTGCCGAGACAGGGACTTGAACCCTGACGAACGAAGCGTTCACTAGCCCCTCAAACTAGCGCGTCTGCCATTCCGCCACCTCGGCACTTTTTATTAGTATAAATATAAAATCTTATAAAGTCAACTATTTAATGTGATTTTTTTAACGGACAGTGATATTGTCCTTTAAGAAGGCAGCAACTTTGTCACTATAAACTGACACCCATAAACTTTAAAGAGAGTACTATTTAATGTTAAGAAAATTGCTATTTCACTTATAATATTTAACATTAACAAAAAATACCTAGATCATTTATTTAAAAATAAAAATGGCGGAGGGGGTGGGATTCGAACCCACGGCCCCAATAAAGGGGACACCGATTTTCAAGACCGGCTCCTTAAACCGCTCGGACACCCCTCCAGTTTAGAATATTGTATCATACTTTTTAGAAAGAAGGTGATAACTTAATGAAAGAAAATTTTTATGAGAATTTACTAAGTAAATTAGAAGACTATTTTGGAAAAATAGAAAGAAAAGACGAAGATTTTTTTCATGAGCTGATTAAAGCAATACTTTCCCAGAATACTACAGATACAAATTCCATACAAGCCTACAAAAACCTAATAAAAGTCATAAATAATGAATTGCAAAATCTTTCAAAGGTTGAATTTTATGACAAAATTAAGAATTCTATAAAGATAGCTGGTTTAAACAATCAAAAGACGAAAACCTTATATTTATTGAGTAAAAAATTCCTACTTAGCAAAAATTATTTAGATATTGAAAATAATTTTAGAAAAAAGGAAGTTTCTGAAATTATAGAAGTTTTTCTTGACATTGACGGAATAGGCTTAAAGACCGTTTCCTGCGCAATATTGTTTGGTTTACACAAATGCGCCTTTCCTGTTGATACGCATATCTTAAGAATTATCCAGAAGATTAAAAATAAAAGGATTTCCAAAAAGGATATACAAATTGAAGTAGAAAGATCTGTTCAGAATTGGAAAAAATTAAAAGCCCTGCACCTATATTTAATCGAATTAGGAAGAAATATTTGCAGGGCTAAAAAACAAAGTTGTCAAATATGTCCTATAAAAGAACTTTGCGAAGATTATCATTTAAAATAACCTTCATTCTGCTAATTGGCTCAATTGGCTCAGGCTCTATCCCTTTAAGTAGTGCAAGATAATAACTCGCAAAATCAGTAGAATATATGAGATCAAGTCCTGCCAAAACGTGATTTTTTCCAGAACCAAATATTTCTAAAACTTCTACCCCTTCAGAATTTAAAAAGGTTTTAACAGTACTTATAATATTAGAAACCAGAATAGATTCAGATTGAGGAATTCTGAATATTAAAACGATATACTCTTCTTTATTGTTAACCAGTGAGATTGGAACAATTTGATTATGTGAAGCTTCTGGTAGATAAGAATAATAAGATAGCTGTTTTGCATTCTCCTCTAGTTGAGATTTAAACCTATAGGCTATATTTTTACTAATCGATTCCACTCCCCAAATTATAATATTCTTTTTAGAATAAAGCTTATACGCAATCCTTTTTGAAATATTATCCTCAAAATCAACTTCAGGCAAAAAATTATTTTTACTATTCGATAACTCGATTATGTCATTCCAGAAATCACCTTCATTATATTCAGTCCATTTCTTGGAAAGGGCTAATTTAAATAAAATTGAGAGAGTAAAAGGCATAGCAGCTCTTGGAGCTCTATCTTTAGGTACTGAAATATGTTGCCAGTTCAAATCCTTACACAGATCAACAATCTTGCCACCAGATGAAACCCCAATTCCCTTAAATCCATCTTTTGCAATTAATTCAATACTTTTTAACGTTTCAACAGTATTTCCGGAGTAACTAAAAGCCATAACAAAGCTCTTCGATGGATCTGGTAAAATCTCATGTCCACTTAAAGCAGAAAAAAAGTAAGCTTTTTTATTAGTGTTCATAATCTCAGTAAAGATTTTTGGAGAAATTGCGGATCCACCAATTCCCAAAAAAATCAAGTTCTCTATTTCAGGTAAATCTATTTTGCCATCTTTATAAAAGGTTAAATCTTTATAAAAATCTTTCATATGATATGCAATGTTAGAAACGTATTTGTCCATTACACTCTTATCCATAATTCTTTCCCTCCTGAAAATAAACTCATTTACACCACATTGCATTGCACCCCTAATTCTTTATCTAATTCCTGTAGACGTTTTATCCTCTCTTCTGTAGCAGGATGGTCAGAAAAAATTTCATAAGCTTTGCCAAAGCTATTTTTTTCCAAAGTTTTCAACCTTTCCATAAAGGTAATCATCGCACAGGGGTTATACCCAGCCCTATACGCATAAATCGCCCCATAATGATCTGCCTCATACTCCTCTTCGCGACTATATCCTAGCATCACTAAGTTTTCTGTCAGCCTTGCTATATATTTAGTTAAAGAAGAACTTCTCGCAAAAAAAATTTGCAACAATAAATCCGCATAAAATTCTTTTTCAATATTTTTAACAACATGTCTTCTACAAACGTGGCCAATTTCGTGACCTAATACACATGCAAGCTCATCATCTGATTTAACAAAGTTTAACAATCCCTTATATACATAAATAAATCCACCCGGAAAAGAAACAGCGTTTACTTGGTTTATATTAACAATTTTAAAACTATATGGCAAATCCTTTCTATCGCAAACAGCTACAAGTCGTGAACCTATTTCAGATACCTTTTGATTCCAATATTGATCGTTGTACAATCCATATTTCTTTTCAAAACTTTTAGAAGCGTCCCTCCCAATTTTTATTTCTTCCTGTGTGGAAATCAAAGAAGCATTTGCTTCCTCAGGAAAAACCAGAGAAGAAGCTATGCCAAAAAAAATAATTAAGAAACTACGCCTTTTCATTGTCCTTTTTATTGCGCCATTGATCTATAGAAATTTCTTCCTTTAAACCATCTTCATACATCACAACAAACGAATCTTTTAGATATCTATTTTCAATAACTCTTCCAATACCTCTTGAAGTCTTAATTAAATCATCTATGTTCGGAAAACGAGATTTGCAAGAAGCATAAAAGGGATATTCATATGCCATACAACATAAGAGTCTTCCACATACGCCAGATATTTTAGTAGGGTTTAATTGAAGCCCTTGATCCTTAACCATTTTCACTGAAATGGTATCAATCTCATCCAAAAAAGTAGTACAACAAACCTCTCTGCCACAACTTCCGATAGCTCCAAGTAGCTTTACTGCATCTCTAGAACCAACCTGAAATAGTTCAACCCTTGTTTTTTTTACCCTTTTTGTAATTTCTTTAATTAATTCTCTAAAATCAATTCTTCCATCTGCAGTAAAGTAAATCGTAACCTTAGAACCGTCAGTATTATATGCAGCCTTAAGAAATTTCATTTCTAGTTTTAGTTCTCTCGCAAGCTCCTTTGAAAGAGAAAGAATCTCTTTGGCTTTTTCTTCTCTTTCTTGTATTCCGCTAATATCTTCCTTGCTAGCTAATTTTATAATCCTTTTAACTTTCTCAATATTTTCAAAAGCTCCTTCAACAATGGAGTCGACAATTCCCATCTCAATTCCAAAATTTCCTTCAACTACAACACAATCACCCTTTGAAAATATTTCTTCTGACGAAAAATAACCAAATCTCCTTAATGGTAATACCTTAACATAATAATAGTTCATTCAAATCTCCTTCGAATCCAACAAAAAATTAGTGATCAAAAATATCGATGAAGGACTAACTCTGTTCAAATAAAATTCATTTGCTATTTTTATTCTATTTAAAATACTTAGATATTTGTCAAAATCTATTTCTCTTTTTTTAAATAAGTTAAGTAACTGTGATTTAAAAAAGAATATAGAAAGATAAGGCTCTACATCTTTATAAATATTATCAAACAGATAGCTTTGATTACCAAATTTTTCTGATTTAATAAAGCCTTTCATTAATTTAACTTTTTCTTTTATGTCTTTTAACGTTGCTTCATCTTTATCAGAAAGTAATCCAGGACATCCATAAACTAAATTCGCAAATTCTTCGTCATTTTCAAGGTTTTTATCCAAACTTACAAGTAATTCTGCACTTTCTTCATCAGAAAACAAAGGTGCATAGATCTCAATACATCGAGACCGTAAAGTGGATATGATTTGAAAATCAGACAAAAAAATAAAATAAGTATTCTCGGGCGGCTCTTCTACTATTTTTAAAAAAAAATCTGGTACTTCAACAATATCTCTCATTCTTTGAGGATCGTTTCCAAATTCTACATAAACTGTAATAATTTCATTATTAATTCGCTTCTGCCACAATACATCGTTCAATATTTCTCTTAAAAATTCCCTATCAGACAATAATTCATTTCCAACCTGCTTGCCAAAAACAAATGAAAAAAAGTTTGGTTTGTTCTCGTATAATGAATCAAATTTATAACCATAAATCTTCTCTAAAAGCCTAAGCACTATTTGTTTTTTAAAACAACCCTTTGGGCCCCATACTACAAATGACTTTAGCTCTAATTCTTTAACTTTGTCGAAAAGTCTATCTAATTGTTCTAATCTTTTTTCAAACATCTTCTTTCAGTCTTTCTCTCTAAAACCTTTTTTAGAATAATTTCATGAAGTTTTTCCTTACTCAATTTTGGATGCAAAATACAAAACCTATCAGGTTCCATAGAAGCAAGCATAAGATATCCTATCCTTACCCTGTTATGAAAATCTACACTTTCAGTTTCCATTCTATCTTTACTATCCAGAACCCTCTCCTTTGCTTCAAAGAAAGAGAAGTCAAAGAGAAATGTGACATCAGGCTTTAACCCTTTTGTCGCATATTTATCAAGATTTTCCAAAAATGATAAATTAACGTTTCTTCCATAACCTTGATATGCAAAGGTAGAGTCGGAAAACCTATCGCAAATAATAATTTTGTCTTCCTTTAGCGCTGGAATAATGCACTCATTTACCAGCTGAGCCCTACAAGCAGCAAATAATAAAACCTCTGTTTCAACAGAAATATTTTTGCCATATAGCAAAATATCCCTAAAATTCTCTCCCACTTTTGTAACACCTGGATCCTTAAAATATGCTACTTCTTCTCCCAAGGATAGCAGTTTTTCATAGAGCAATCTTGACTGTGTAGTTTTACCACACTTTTCAATTCCTTCAAAAGTAATAAATAAACCCTTTTTATTATTTTGCAAAGATCTTCACTCTTCTCCTGGGTTCTTCATCCAGACTTTCTGAAAAAAGATTGTATTTTTCTACCAGTTGATGTTGAAGTCTTCTGAAATAAGCATTTCTGGGACTTAATTCGACTGAAACTTTATCTCTTAAAACTTTTTTAATAGCTTCTTCCGCTTCCCTTAAAGCTTCAAATTTTTCAAAATCCATATCTTCAAAACTAACTGGTTTAAGCTGTACAATCTCCGACAAAACCTTTCTCGCTTGTGTTATGGTATTGCTCCTCATAACGTATACAGGAAGATTTTTTCCTTCAACTTCATCAAAGAATTTACCTCTTGACTTCAAAAAACCTTTTAAGGTTATAACAACATCAGCAACGTTTAAATCCTTTACTATATTTGTTGAAACTCTTAACTCCTTTGATACTCTTTCTAAAATATCTTTACTAACCCCAAATGAAAATATATTCAAAAATTCTTTACAAACGTTTACCTCAGAACTCTTTCTTGCTTCAAAATTATTATTATAATAAGAATTTTTGTTTTCAAATCTATCCTCTTTTAACTCCATACGGTGTTCTTCAACTATTATTTCCCCATTGCTAGATTTTGAACGTACTTCTGGTGTTATTTGTTCACCCTTTAATAGCTGATCTACAACTTTATCCACGTTTTTGTGGATCACCATCTTTTCCCTATCTATAAGTTCTATAACTACATTAAAAGTTGGTTGGGTTTTCCTTTCTTGTATTGTCTTTTGTGTTCTTCTTCTCTTAGCTTCTTCATCTGATAAAGTTACTACTTGAACCCCTCCTACAAGGTCACTTAAAGTTGGATTCATAATTAGATTTACCAAACTGTTGCCATGAGCAGTTGCAATAAGTTGAACTCCTCTTTCCGCTATAGTTCTTGCCGCCTGAGCTTCTAATTCTGTGCCTATTTCATCTACTATAATGACTTGTGGCATGTGATTTTCCACAGCTTCAATCATAACAGCATGCTGTTTCTCAGGGGTTGGTACCTGCATTCTTCTTGATTTTCCTATTGCAGGATGAGGTATATCTCCGTCTCCACCTATTTCGTTAGAGGTATCTATTACAATTACCCTTCTTTTCATATCTACAGACAAAACCCTGGCAATTTCTCTCAATTTTGTAGTTTTACCAATACCAGGTGGACCCATCAAAAGTATATTTTCTTTGCTTTCTACTATATCCTTTATTATATCTATAGTACCAAAAACAGCCCTACCTACTCTGAGCGTTAGACCGACAATCTCTCCAGATCTGTTTCTAATACACGAAATTCTGTGCAATGTTCTTTCTATACCTGCCCTATTATCCCCTGAAAAAACGCCAACTTTATTTACCACGTTTTGCAAATCTTCTCTTGTTACCTGTTTAGTAGTTATTTCAAATGCATCTTCTGAAAATCTTACTTCAGGATACCTACCTAGATCCAGGACAATTTCTACAATATCGTTTAGATTCTTGAGCTCTAATATTGGATACTTAAAATCATCTGGTAAGATGTCAATAAGACATCTTAAATCGTCAATAGTTTCATCAAATCCCAAATAAATTCACCTTCCATAATTAATTTGGTTTTAAATGGGGAAAAAATATAACATCCCTTATCGAAGGAGAATCGGTCAAGAGCATAACTATTCTATCAATCCCCAAACCCAGACCGCCTGCAGGTGGCATGCCATGCTCAAGTGCAAAAATAAAATCATCATCCATACTTTGAGCTTCTTCATCCCCAATTTCTTTCAATCTTGCCTGTTCTAAAAACATATTTTTTTGATAAATCGGATCGTTTAATTCGCTATGAGCATTTCCTATTTCCCTGCCAGCTACAATCAGCTCAAATCTGTGAGCCTTTTCTGGGTTCAATGGATCTTTTTTTGCCAGTGGAGAAACTTCTGCCGGATAACCAATTACAAAGGTAGGTTCTTCAATTTTCTTCTCTACAAGATGTTCAAATATTTCAAGTTTTAATTTTCCAAGCCCCCATTCCTTGCTAAATTGGCATCCTAAATCCTTTACAAAGGATTGCAAAAAAGCTTTATCTTTTAGCTGATCCTCAGTTAATCCAACATATTCTTTGATTGATTCGTCAAAATCAAGTCTTCTCAAAGGGGGCTTAAAACTGTAAGTTTTCCCCTGATAAACAATATCTGTAGTACCCAAAATGTTTTGACAAAGATAAGATAAAAGCTCCTCTGCAAGGGACATCATATCCTTCAAATCAGAATAAGCCTGATAGGCTTCTAACATTGTAAACTCTGGATTGTGCTTAACAGAAACTCCTTCGTTTCTGAAAGATCTATTTATTTCAAAAATTTTATGAAAATTACCAATCAAGAGTCTTTTCAAGTATAATTCTGGAGCAATTCTCAAAAACAAATTTTTCTCTAAAACGTTATGATAAGTTACAAAAGGTTTTGCAGATGCGCCTCCCGGTATTATGTGTAGCATTGGAGTTTCAACTTCCAGAAAACCTCTCTCTTCAAAAAACTTTCTAATATAACTTATTATCTTACTTCTTTTTACAAAAACATCTCTTGTTTTTGGGTTAGATATGAGATCCAAATACCTGAATCTATATCTTAACTCAACGTTTTTTAAGCCATGCCATTTTTCTGGCAAAGTCCTTAAGGACTTCGACAATATTTTCAACTTTTTAACTAAAACAGTAATTTCACCTGTTTTAGTTCTAAAAAGATTACCGGAAACCTGAACAAAATCTCCTATATCAATATAATTTTTAAAAAGATCATACTGATCACCTAAAACATCCTTTTTTAATTGTATTTGGATTTTCCCACTAAAATCTATTATATCAGCAAAACTCATCTTCCCGTGAAGCCTTTTAGAAAAGAGTCGTCCAACTACTATTACTTCTTCTGTTTTAGATAACTTATTTTCTTCAAATCTATTCTTTATATTTGAAATATAGTCAACAAAATTAGACTCAACTGGATATGGGTCAATTTTCATATCCCTTAGTGCATTTATTTTTGCAAGTCTTTGCCTATAGCATTCGTCTTCTAAGTCGTTGCCAATTAAAAAAGATTCTTCATCATGCCCTTTCAATGCTTACCACCTTTAATTTTATTGTTTGACCACCTGGAGTGTGAACAGTGACTTCATCTCCTACCTGTTTCCCAAATAAAGCTTTTCCTACTGGAGATTGAAAGGATATCTTTCCATTTACAGGATCTGCTTCAATAGGTTCTAAAATAGTATATTCCTTTATAATTTTTTTGTTAAGATCCTTTACTATGACTTTACAACCTATGCCAACTCTTGATATTTCTATTTTATCTTTATCAATTATTCTTGCATTGGAAAGCTGAGCTTCTAATTCATTAATTCTTGCAAGAACCATAGCTTGTTCGCTCTTTGCCTCTTCATATTCAAGGTTACCAAAATCTTCTGCAAAGTCTTTTGCTTCTTGAATCCTTTCAGATATTTCTTTTAATTTAACATCCCTAAGATATTCGAGTTCGTTTTTTAATCTATCGTAACCTTCTTGAGTCAAATTAATTATTTCTTTCATATGACCCTCCTGTACTAAAATTCCTATGTATTATAGTTACTAGAATGAATATTGTAAACACTAGGGATTTCCTGAAACTTCTATTTTATAATCCAAAGATCTCCAGTTAGATACCATATTAGGACCTGAATCTGATGGTGAATTCAAAATTACTAAAGTAATACTATCCCCTGGCTGCCCTAATTTAAAAGTATAGCTAACAGTGTCATAATATCCAAAACCTATTTTTGTATTTTTATAAATTCCATTGCTAGTATAAAAATATAGATTAGCCGTTGGCACAATTGCGCCCTTCAAAATTACTTTCACGGTACAACTACTAAATGAAGCCAACCTTGAAAAGGTAATAAAAAACCATCTTGATTCTGGGGGACCAAAAAAGTTACCAGGAATTGGAGAATAATATCTTTCTTTTTCACCCTCTGTAAGATAAACAGCTGCCTTATCCGAATCCCAGAATGGATTATCATTGCTCAATACAATAATTGAAACTCTTTGTATTGAGTTTTGCTGGCCTGGAATAAATTCACCAGAAGAAAAGTCCAGGTTAAGACTGCTATTCAAAGGAAGCTTTGCCAGCTGCCAAGGAGAAGGCGTGAATATTAAATCATCAGCAAAAGCACTTGTTGGTATTATTATAAGAAATAAAAACAACAAAATATAGATTTTTCTAAAAAATAATTTATTTAAAATGCACAATTGTAACTCCTGCACCTCCTTCATGAGGATCGGCTAAGTTAAAACTTTTAACTTGTGGATGTTTTTCCAATATTTCATGAATAATTTTTCTTAATATGCCTTCTCCTTTGCCATGTACAATTCTCACATAAGGAATATTGGAAATCAATGATTTATCTATAAATTTTTCAACCTTTTGTATTGCTTCTTCAGCCCTCAAGCCTCTAACACTAATCTCAAAATTAGAACCAACACTCTTCAAGTTATTCAAGACATTAAAAGTATTAATACGTTCTCTTTCAAGCTTTTTATCAGACTCATCCCTCTCAAAAGTTAACAAAGAATTATTAATCCAGATTTTAGATTTTTCTGTTTGTACTAAACTCCTTCTTCCTTGTTTTTTTACTACCCTTCCTGATATATTCATTGTTGATATATTAACATAATCGCCAATATTTATCTCTATATTATCTTTAGGATTCTCTCCCTTTTTTAAAATTTCATCATTAATTAGGCTACTCAATTCTTCCCATTTCTTTAAACTTTCTAGCACTAAATCTTTTTTTGGTTGATTCAAATTTCTTTTCAATTCTTTAGCAACCAAATCTACAGAAGACAAAATTTTATTCAATTGAGATATCTTTTCTTCATACTGCTCTTTCATAGCACTTTCAAGTTGATTAAATTTCTTCTCTAAAAAATTTTTTTCTTTCTCTAAAGATCTTTCTTTATCGTTCAAATCTTCAATTTTTTTGTAATAAAATTCTGTAAGTTCGCTCAACTTTATCATTTCATTATAAACCTGATCGCTAAGAAGATATTTTTTTGCATCAGAAATAATTTCCGAAGGTAAACCCATTTTCTTTGCTACATCTAAAGCATGACTATTGCCTACAGAATTCCACAAAAGTCTATAAGTGGGGAGATTTGAATTCTTATCATACTCCATTGCACCTATGGCTATATGAAAACCTTCAATATTTGTTATTTTTAATTCGGCAATATGAGTAGTTATACAAACAAATGCGCCCTTTTTTAAAAGATATTTAATAATTGACTTTGCCAGAGCATAACCCTCTTTAGGATCTGTGTCACTACCAAGTTCGTCCATTAAAATTATCGAATCTGTTAGGTCATTCTCTAAAAAATGTTTTAATCTGTTTATATGATAGGTGAAGGAACTAAAACCCAAACTTAAATCCTGGATATCACATAAATCTGAATATAACCCCTTAAAAGGACCAATTTTTGCACTACTTGCGTGTACAAAAAGTCCACTTAGAGCTAAAAACACGTTCAAACCAAGGTTCTTTAAAGCAACAGATTTGCCTCCTCCATTTGCTCCAGTTAATATAAAACCTCTTAAATTTTCGTTTAGAAAAAAATCCTGACCCACTGGGTTACTTAGGAGAGGATGTTTTGTATTTTTAAAATCAATTACCATTTCATCAACAAACTCTGGCTTTACACAATTATTTTCTTTAGCATATTTTCCTAAAGAGAAAAAAAAGTCTACAGTTTCGTAAAAATTAATACATTCCTGAATTAATACTCTATATTCAGAAAAATTTTTATCAAGACTTATTAGTATTGACTTTAATTCGTTTATTTCTTCTTCCTTTTTCAATCTAATCTTACTAACTATCTGTGCACAAATATACGGCTCAACATATGCTGTAAGTCCTGAAGCTGAAGTATCCCTAATTGTTCCCGGAATCTTATCCAAGTATTCAATTTTTACAGGTAGTAAATAAAAACCATTTCTTTCTAAAACAATACTTTCTTGGAAATACTTTTTGTTTTCACCTCTAACATAGTCATTAAGTAAACCATTAAGTTCCTTTTCAAGTTTTTTTATGCTTTTTCTTATTTCGCCTAATTTTTCACTTGCACTATCCTTTATATTACCTTCATCATCAAAAATATTTACAAGAAGATTAAAAAATTTTTGTGGAAAATTTAGCTTTAACGAACAATCATAAAAAAAATTAGAAGTAAGTTCTGTTTTCAAAAAAAATTCTCTAATTGAACTAACTGCTCTTAAAAAGAGTAACAGTCCAAAATAGTTTTTAAAGGAAAAAGGAAGGTGATTTTTATAATTAATAAGTGAATCAATCGCAATGTCCTGTAGCCTTTCTCTAGGATCAGAGTATTTCCAAATAACATTAATTGCATCATCTATGCATTTTTGCCTTGTTTTTAGTTCAAAAAATTCTAGAGGTTTAATATTTAAAATACTTTCTATAACAAAAGGCAAAAGTGCTTTTTTGCAAATGTTTTTTAGAACATCTTTATAATCTAAATCTTCAGCATCAAATTTAAATGACATAAAATATATTATAATTTAATTTGCTTAAACAAAGTAAAAAAGTTGTAAAATTAAAAATTTGTAATAAAACTAAAAAATTGTAATAAAATATTTATATCAAGTAATTTTTTAGGAGGCATGAACTTGGATAAATTTAATGTAATCGTTATCGGAGCTGGGCCAGCAGGACTCAAAACTGCAATGAGACTAAAAAGGCTAGATTTTAACCAGAGGATTTTAGTAATTGATAAGGGAACTTATCCTTCATTTGCTGCCTGCGGAATGCCGTTTTATTTGGAAGGATTAGTTAAAGACTTTAATGACCTACAAAAGACATCATTTGGATCTTTAAGAGATAAAAATTATTTCAAGAATTATGCTAACATAGATTTACTGCTAAATTACTTAGTTACCGAAATTGATCCAAAATCAAAAACTGTTCTCGCTTTAAATAATGCTAGTAATGAAAAATTTAAATTTCAATACAATAAACTTGTAATATCCACCGGTTCACAAGCCATTGTACCTCCTATAGAAGGACTTTCAATTGAAGATAAAAACCTATTTACACTTAAGTCTCCATCAGATGTCATAAAAATTAAGTCATATTTAGAAGAGAATGAAGTTAATAGCGTTTGTATTTTGGGCTCTGGCTTAATTGGATGTGAAGTTGCCTCATCACTTTTCAATTCAAACATAGATGTTTCACTCTTTGAAATCTTTGATTGGCCACTTGCTACACTTATAGACAAAGAAATAGGATTATATTTAAAAAAACAAATGTTCAATAGTGGAATAGAAATATATACAGGTGAAAAAATAGTAAAATTTGTCTCAGAAAATAAAAAAACAATTAAAGCCATTTCTGAAAAAAGAGAAGTGAATGCAGATATGTTTCTCATTTGCTCGGGAGTAAGACCAAACACAGAAATAGCAAAAAAAGCTGGACTAGAAATCTCAGCAAGAGGCTCAATAGTTACAAATGAGTTTTTACAAACCTCAAATCCAGATATTTATGCAGTTGGTGACTGTATAGAAATAAAAAATTTATTAACAAACAAAACCTTTTACGCACCAATGGCAACTTATGCTAATAGACTGGGAAGACTTGTTGCAAATAACATTATAAAAAACAACTCTCAAGCCTTTGATGGGGCGATTGGTACTGCAATTGTTAAAATATTAGACTTCAATATTGCTAGAACCGGCTTGAGCGAAAAAGAGGCAAAGGATTTGAATATTAATTTTGAAACAGTTTATTATTCCGGCTTCGATAAACCACATTATATGACTGAAAGTAATAAAATAAATATCAAACTAATTTTTGATAAAAATACTGACAATTTAATCGGAGCTCAATGTATTGGTAAAAAAGCCAGTGTAGATAAAACAATTGATGTTGCTGCGACAATCATTCAAAATAAAATTCCTCATAATAAAGTTTTAAACTTAGATTTATCCTATTCGCCTCCATTTTCAAATTCTGTAGACATTCTGGTCCAAGGCTTTCAAATATATGAAAACAAAAAGAACAATATGTATAAAGGAATTTCGTTCGAAGAAGTAAAAGAAATGTTTGAAAAAGATAATAATATGGAAAACGTAGTATTATTAGATGTAAGGTCAGAAGATGAATTTAAAAGGGTTCCTTCACCATTTAAGAACGCCATTAATATACCTATTGATTATTTATATAATTCTGATTTAGAATATATCAAAAATAAAAAAATTATTATATTCTGTGGAACAGGTTCAAGATCATACCAGGCATCAGTAATGCTGAAAAATAAAGGATTTAAAGAAATCTATAACCTGGAAGCAGGCGTTAGCGGTTTTTACTAAAACAAAGAGGTGAACGAATTTGACAAATGAATTCGGTAAATTTTTAAAGGAAGCAAGAATTCAAAAAGGCATTAATCAGAGAAGGCTTGCTTTGTTATCAGGGATAGATCCTGGTTATGTAAACAAGCTTGAATCAGGAAAAATGCCTCCTCCATCTCCAAAAGTTTTGAAAAATATAGCATCAGTTCTTGGAATAGACGAATTAGACTTATATTTAAGAGCAGGCTATATCACAGATGATTTAACAAAAAAGTTTTCCGAAGAGCCCGAATTTAGCATGATGTTCTACGCTTTAAAGGTTCTATCAAAAGAAGAGCAAAAAAGTATCTTGGATTTTGTAAAATTCAAACTCGAAAATTGGGAAAAAGCAGACAAATCAAAAAATTGATTTTTTCAAAATTATGTTTTATAATTTAGATGTTTTTTGAATATTGTAAATATAAACAAAAGAGGGGGAGACAAAATAACTTCTTTAAAAGAATTAATAGAAAAAAATAATTTGCTTAATAAAATTCATTTCCTGTTAGACAACAATGCTTATGAGAATGTTTTTTTAGTTGGAGGAGCAGTTAGAGATTTATTAATTGGCAAGGAAATAAACGATTACGATTTCCTCGTTTCTGAGGGATCTGTATCAGACATAGCCAAATTACTAGTTAATAATTTAGGAGGAAAGTTTTTCTTTCTTAAGGGTGCTAACTATTCCTCAAAAACAATACGTATAATAAAAGAAGGTCTGCAGATAGATATATCAGAACCAAAGGGTAGCAATCTACAAGAAGATTTATTAGAAAGAGATTTTACAATAAACTCAATGGCTATAAGAATGAGCGATGGAGCTCTTTTCGACTCTGCCGAAGGAATTAGAGACTTAATTAACAAAAGAATTAGATTAACTAGCGACCTTGCTTTTATCAAAGACCCTGTAAGGCTTATTAGAGCTTATAGATTTGTTGCTGAAATGAACTTCCAATTAGATGAAAGAACAAGCATTTTGATTATGGAACAAGCTCCTTTAATATCTCAAGTTCCCTCAGAAAGGGTTCGAGATGAAATTTTCAAAATTTTAGCACTAAAAAATTCTGCTGACGTTCTTTATAATCTTTGGAAGGCGGGAATATTGAAAATAATATTTCCAGAGTTGACACTACTTGAAAAAGTAAGTGCAGAACCTCAAAGATTTCATCATTTAAATGGTCTTGAACATTCTTTTGAAGCACTTAGATGCCTAGAGAGAATTTTGCTCTTCAAATCTCCTATCTGGCAAGATATATTAGAAAAACTTACTTATTACCTAAATCACATAATAGGTGGTGGCAGAAAAAATATACAATTATTAAAACTAGCCACTCTCTTACACGACGTTGGAAAACCGATAACTATGAAACTAGATTCCAACAAAACAAGCTTTCTTAATCATGATCAGGAAGGCTCTATAATAGTTGAAAAAATTGCTAGAAGAATGAGACTGTCAAAGTCAGAGATAAAAGAACTAAAACATTTAGTTAAGAATCATATGCAACCAATATTTATACCATCAGAAAATCCTGAAGCTCACATATTAAAATTTTTAAGCAAAACATATCCTTATACCGTTAATATTACTCTTCTTAGCCTGGCAGACAGGCTATCTAGCAGGGGGCAGAAGATTACTCTTTCCTATATATTAGAAAGATATAAGTTATACAAAAAAATAATTAAAACTTCTCTTTACTACGAACCCCCCAAGAAGTTGCCATTAAATGGAAAAGAGATAATGAAACTATTAAATTTAGAACCAGGACCTACAGTTGGCATAGCATTAAAAATGCTAAAAGGTGCTATGATCAGAGGGGAAGTTAAAGATGAAGAAGATGCAAAAGCATTTCTTTTAGAAAAATTCAACAATTTGAAAATTAAAAAGTAATTTTTATTTTACAACTCTTTTAATTTATCATAGAAATCTGGGAAAGAAATCGAGCAACATGAGGGATTATCTATTTGACTTTCTCCATCCGCCAAAAGTGCTGCAATGGTAAAAGCCATTGCTATTCTGTGATCGTCAAAAGTTTTGATATTTGAAGACCTAATTTCATTTGGGCCTTCTACAATGAAACCATCTTCTTTTTCTGTAACCTTAATCCCCATATTTTTCAAGTTAAAACATATTGCATTTATTCTATCGCTTTCTTTCTTTCTCAAGTCAAATGCACCTGAAATTTCACTCTTACCTTCAGCTAACGCCATAGCAATTGAAATGATGGGTATTTCATCAATAATTTTAGGCACCTCTTCTGGAAAGATATTCGTAGCAGTTAACTTTTCCGTTCCTTCCACAAAAATGTTTCCAATTGGTTCAGGGCTAAAAGAACTATATTCAAGAGTTATTTTTGCTCCCATTCTTTTAAGTACCTCAATATAACCTATCCTTAAGGGATTAAGACAAACTTCTCTTACTAGTAATTTAGATCCGGGTATTAATATTGCAAGAACCACAAAAAATGCTGCAGATGAAGGATCTCCCGGAACAGTCAGATCAAAAGGGTTGAGATCTTCCGAGGGATAAACGTATATTGAATTATTTATTTTTTTTATATTAATACCCAAATAAGACAAAATAAGCTCGGTATGATCTCTAGAAGGAAATGGCTCAACAATAATACTATCAGAATTGGCTTTTAGTCCAGCTAAGATCAGACACGACTTTAACTGTGCGCTTGAAATAGGCATTTCATAATTAATTCCATTAAGGCCACTTTTATTTCCAACAATTGCTAAAGGTGCCAAAAAGTTTTTTCTTGAGAATATATTGGCCCCCATAATAGATAATGGCCTTATTATTCTGCCCATTGGTCTGTTTCTTAAAGAATTATCCCCAGTTAAAATAAATAAACCTTTTCTTTCTGAAGCCAATAAGCCCGAAAAAAGCCTTATTGTAGTTCCAGAGTTTCCACAGTTTAAAATATCTGTTGGTTCATCAAAATCTCTTAAACCCTTCCCCTTAATAATAATTATTTTTTCTTGTCTTTCAACCTTTCCTCCAAGTTGTTCAACAATTGTTAATGTTGACAAAGTATCAGCACCAAGTAATGGATTTCTAATAACGGATTCTTTTTTGCTTGATAGAGCAAAGATAAAAAGTCTATGAGTAATAGATTTATCAGAAGGAACTGAAATTTCTGAAGAAAATTTTTTTAATTTCCCTGAAATTTTCAACTCTAAAACCTCCCTCTAAATTCTTTAGCTGCCACAATTTCTGATCTAAATCTTTCTATATCTTTCTCAAATGATTCTTTAAGAGAGGATAAGGTATCAATATATGAATTAATAGCTCTCAAAACCTCTTTCCTGTTGAATTTAAATATTGAATAAGTAAAATTTGGATCCTGAAGCGCTAATCTAGAAGTATCCTTAAAACCAGGACCAGCAACCAAATTTAAATATGGGAAAACTTCATTATATTTCCTTAGGGTGCTCGATAAAGATAGGGCTACAAACATAGGTAAATGACTAATTAAAGAAACAAGACTATCATGCTCATCAATACTAATTAATTGAATATTAACTCTTAGATTAATTTTCAAAAAATTACCAAGCTCATCAACCAAATGTTTAGCATTCTCGTTTCTTATTATTAAAAATGGTCTATCAAAAAAAATTTCTTTAAACGAATTCTTATATCCACTATATTGTGTGCCAGCCATTGGATGAGTACTTATAAAGTTAATTTCTTTAGGAATAATTTTAACAACTTCATTAAAAAAATGAGATTTTACGCTAGCTACGTCGCACACAATACAATTGTTTTTAAGATATGGCATAAGAGTCTTAAATGCATTTAGAGTTTCTTCAATATTTACACATACAAAAACAAGATCACAATTAGAAATATTAGAGTCCAATTTATCGTTCAAATGGCTAAAAAATCTATCAGATTTAGCAAGATTTATAGTATCTATATTTGAATCGTAGCCATAAACTTTATACCCATTGGAAGCAAAAGCCTTAGCTAGAGAACCCCCAATAAGACCAAGCCCTATGATACAAATATTTTTAAAATCCATTATACTTTACAACGTTCTATTCAATACTTTTGCTATTGGTCGAATTTCATTCATAAGCGTTTCAAACTCACTCAAATTGAGAGATTGAGGACCATCTGACAGGGCTTCTTCTGGCCTTGGATGAACCTCTATCATTAACCCATCTGCTCCAGAAGCAATTGCAGCTCTAGCCATCGGAGCTACAAGAGATCTCTTTCCTGTAGCATGGCTTGGATCGACAATTATTGGGAGATGACTAAGCTGTTTTATCAGAGGAACAGCGCTTAAGTCAAGAGTATTCCTTGTATATTTCTCAAAAGTTCTAATACCTCTTTCACACATAATTACGTCCTGGTTTCCTTCAGCTAAAATGTATTCCGCAGCTAATAACCATTCTTCAATTGATGAGGATAGCCCTCTTTTTAATAAAACAGGTTTTGAACACCCACCTATTTCTCTTAACAATGGAAAATTTTGCATATTCCTTGTCCCTACTTGAAGTATGTCAGCATAAGAAGCAACCAACTCGACATCTCTGGTGTCCATTACCTCTGTAACGACCTTTAAGCCATACTCATCAGCAGCTTCTCTAAGATATTTCAGTCCTTCTTCTCCCAACCCCTGGAAAGAATATGGGCTAGATCTTGGTTTAAATGCGCCTCCTCTTAAAATATTGGCTCCAAAACTTTTAATCGCTTTTGCCACTTCGAAGGATAGCTCTCTACTTTCAACAGCACACGGGCCAGCCATAATCACTAGCTGTTTTCCACCTATTTTAAAGTCTTTCATATCTATGATAGTATCCAGAGGATGAAATTCTCTACTAGCCCTTTTATACGGCTTCCTCACAGGTATAACCTCAGAAACTCCAGGTAACACTTCAATAGGCTCGACTAGCAACTTTTTGTCTCCAATTGCACCGATTATAGTATGAACCTCTCCCCTCGAAAGATGAACTCCAAAACCTAAACTCTTTAACTTTTCAACTACTCTATTAATCTCTTCTTCACTTGCTGACGGTTTCATTACAATAATCATAAAAATTACCTCCATATAAAACTGATTTAAAAATACTATAAAAAATTTATGCTTTTGTCAAAGATTTAATTTATTTGTAATCTAAGTTAGAATATAATATAAACAAAAGGAGGGATAAAATGAGAAAATTCATTTTCCAAAGGGTTACCATTGCAGCTTTAATTTGCAGCCTATTCCTTCTATCGCCTGCAAAACTTTATGCATTCAATCTAGGTAGCATCTTAGAAGGTGGGGGAATTGCAATAGCAGTCAAAATTTTCGGCAGACAGATAAATGATTTTATTAACACAGTCCTTATGAACAGAAACATATCTACTCAGGAAATGACAAAAGTTGTACCAATTATATCAATAGGGAACGGTACATATGTTGGTGCAGCACAGGTTTCCGGCCCTGCCGAAAGAGTACAAACAGTACAAGCTGTTATGCAGTTAGAATTTAATTTTAGCAATGATAAGTTTAGAATTAAAGCTCTAATACCATCTGACTCTCTTAATCCACTACAGTTTCACAGGGTATTGGGAGTCGGTGTCTCAGCTATGATTGATGTAAAACTTTAAAACTTGAATTAGTGAATCTTTTAGCTCTTTCAATTGCCATATCAAGGTTTGGCAAATTGGTTTGAGCCCCGTCTCTTTCTAAAACAAAAGATGATACAGAGGCCGCTATATAAGCACAATCAATAAACTCAAATCCCATAAGATATGAAGCCAAAAAAGCGCCTCTGTGGCTATCTCCTGCTCCTGTAGAGTCTACGAATTTTTCTGGAGGAATAGCTGGAATTTTATAATTTACTCCGTTATAAAAAATCTCACATCCATTCTTACCTAAACTTACACAAGAAAGCTTGAACTTTTTATATTTCATAATATTATCAACGTTTAAAACATCGCATAATTTTTTGTTTTCAAATTCATTCATAAACAGAAAATCAACATACGGCAGTATTTCAATCACTTTTTCAGGTTGAGTCAAGGTTTGTTGCCCTGGGTCAAAACTTATTACTATATCCTTTTTACTATCCTTTAACTTTATTAAGAATTTCTTATAAAAATCATAATACCCAGTAGTAAAGTGTAGTATTTTACATTTATCTAAATTATTTAATATATTTGAAATATTCGATTCTAAAATTTTTTCATAGTTTATTTTATCCTCATAAAAGTAAATTTGTTGAGCACCATCGGGCACTCTTGTAATCAATATGCTTCTTGGAGAATATCCATCTGGAACTTTGAATACAAATTTCGTATCTATCATTAAATCTTTAAGATAACCCTCATATCCGTGGTGAAAATCATTATTTCCTACAACAGAAATAAGGCCTGATTCTATAGATAATTTTTTTATTGTAACAGCACAATTTGCAGCAGCTCCACCAAAAGTCCTTTTGTATTCATCAGCTACAACTGCATCGTTAACCAATGCTAACTTTTTAACTACAAGTATAGTATCAAATACTATGGTTCCAACACAAAAAATCAATAATCCTCCCAATTATTTTTTATAATTCTTGTACATTATAAAACAAAATTTGTTATAATAAAAGAAGCTAAAAAGGAGGGTAAATGGAAAAAAATATCATAAAAATAGCTATAGTTGATGGACAAGGTGGCGGAATAGGTCAACAAATAGTGCTAAAAATTAGAGAAATTTTATCAGAAATTATTGAAAATATAGAAATAATTGCGCTAGGAACAAATGCATTTGCCACAGTAAATATGCTTAAAGCAAAAGCAAATAAAGGTGCATCAGGTGAAAACGCAATAATAAAGAATGTTCCAGAAGCTGATTATATACTTGGTTCAATTA
Source organism: Thermodesulfobium acidiphilum (assembly GCF_003057965.1). NCBI lineage: Bacteria > Pseudomonadati > Thermodesulfobiota > Thermodesulfobiia > Thermodesulfobiales > Thermodesulfobiaceae > Thermodesulfobium > Thermodesulfobium acidiphilum. Next base: position 674,431 of record NZ_CP020921.1, on the reverse strand, counting down.
GTATTTTAGTAGCCGATTCTATGATGGGAGAATTCACCCAAAAAATGTCGGAAGCTGTTGCAAAATCAAAAGCAGTAAAAATTCTTTTACCTATTAATCAATCAAATATAGATATTGCTCTTACCCAGCAAGAACCCCTCCCCCACCAAGTTGAAGACGCAGTTTTGCGTCTAAAAAATTATATCGAAAGGACGAGCTAAAAATGTGTGAAGCCAGTGCTTTTTATAAAAATCAGGAATGCGAAGAAACTTTAATCCTTAAAGACGTTGCACTCTTAAAACCAGAAGAAGATAACTTGTGGTTTCTAGTTAATATTTTTGGCGAACAAAAAGAAATACATGCAAAACTACTTGAAATAAACCTGTTACAACATAAAATAATCTTTCAAAAAATTTAAATATCTCTTACAGAATTTTTAAAAAATTTAGGAAGTGCAAAGGATGCCTTGTGAATCTCTGATGTATAGTATTTTAAACCGCTAATAGATATATCACTTTGCAATTCCTTTATCGGATCTATTTTAAAGGATGCAAAACCAAAACTCCACAACCCAGAAGGATAAGTTGGTATAAATGCAATATAATTTTTAAAAATCGGAAAGATATTTTTGACTTTTTTGCTAACTTCGCTAATAAATTCCAAATGACACCATGGAGATTCAAGCTGAAAAACCAAAATACCCTCAGGAGTTAGAATTTTTTTTATGTTTTCAAAAAACTCGCCCTCAAATAAACCAATAGCAGGCCCTATCGGATCAGTTGAATCAACTATAACAAAGTCAAACTTTTCTGAAGTCTGTCTAACAAAATTTATTCCATCACAAATACAAAGTTCAAATCTAGGATCACTAAAAGCACTTGACAGAGTAGGAAAAAATTTTTTGCTCACTTCTACAACCATTTCATCAATTTCAACTTGTTTTATGCGTTTAATATTTTTATATTTTAAACACTCCCTTGCAGAACCACCATCTCCTCCTCCAATAATTAGAACATTTTTAATTTTATCTGATAAACTCAATGGAACGTGAGTTAACATCTCATGATAGATAAACTCATCTCTTTCAGTAAGCATTACTTTTCCGTCTACAAGAAGAACTCTACCATAACTAGCAGTTTGAAATACTTCAATTCTTTGATATTTCGAATGCGCACTAAAGAGTATATCAATCACATCAAAATATATGCCAGAACCTGGAAGATGTTCTTCTTTGAATTGAAAAATTGGTGTATTATTATCTCCTAATACCATAGGACCACACAAGCGAAGGCACATGCAGCTTTCTCTACTACAATATCCGTAGTCACAGCCTTCTTTTCTAAAAGCTTAAAACCTCTCATTGCAAAACCCTCTTCAACCATTTCTAATACTGTTTTTTCAGCTTCCTCTTTGCTTCCAGAACAACTATACTCCATTATTAAACCAGGAAGGCTTGGATCTTTAGGTATTCCAATGCCAGCTGCTGCTGCAATTCTTTCCCCCTTATTTGTACTTACCTTGCTCGCATAAGCAATAGGAACTAGCGCGCCATAAGGTAAAGCTAAATTCTTTACTTCCACAGCAGACGGTGGCAAAATACTACTAACTCTTACAAGGTTAGTATTCCCTACTCCAGCAGAAAGGAGTGCGCCATCAAATGCGTTAAGAGGGTGATCAGCATTACAACTTCCAAAAGAGATAAAGTACTTTGTTGGTATTGGTAGCATTAAAAAATTCCTCCTTAAAATAAATTATCAAGGATAATATTATAACTCAAAATTCTTTTGCCTAAATATTTCGTATAACAAAATACTAGAGGCTACAGATAAATTTAAAGAGTTGAAATCACTAGCCATAGGAATATATACGCTCTGATCGAGATCTCGTAGAAAAACATCAGAAAGCGATTTAGATTCCGAACCAAAAACGCAACAAATAGGAAGATCGTATTTCAACATATCATACCTAATTGATCCTTTCTTTTCCACACCAATAACGTTCACGCCTCTTTTTTTTAGATCCTTTACAAAGTATCTTAAATTGCTGAGTCGCACTACCGGTATGTTTAAGAGTGAGCCCGTAGATGCCTTGATAGCAGCAGGAGTAATATCAAGCGATCTATGTTTTGGTAAAATTATTCCTCCCACCAGACCAGATGCTTGAGCAGTTCTAGCTACAGCACCAATATTACGCACGTCCATAATACCAGAAAAAGCTAAAAGAACCTTTTTAGACTTTATAGCATTAAGAACAGTTTCTTCCTCATCTGCATATTCAAATCTCTTTATAAACATTACTATTCCTTGGGAATTAGGGAAAAGTCTTTCAATTTCTGAAAGATTCTTATAAATAACAAGAGATCTTTTGTCTTTATTTTTTTCTAAAAACTCTTCTATAAATGGCAGTCTCTTATTTCTAGCAATAAGCAATTCTCTAAATTCTATTCCTTCTTTAATAGCGTTAATAACAGGATGTACACCAATCACAAGATCACTTTTCATCTTTTTTTTACTCTTATGCCTCCTGGCAAATCTTCTATTACAATTCCTTTTTTATTTAAAAAGTCCCTTATTTTATCAGCACTTTCATATAATTCTCTCTTTTTTAAAAACTCTCTAAAACTCAGAAGTTTAAAAATGTTTTCAGTAGTAAGTTCATCAAATGATTCAAAATTTACTTCAGTAGAATTATAAGAGCCAAATTCTTTAGACAACTGTTCTTTAGAATAAAATAAAACATCAGGCTTATACTTTAGACCCAATATTTCAATCATAGACAAAACCTCACTTATATTAGAAGAAACAGTGCTTTTCACATCCGTTGCTTGTGATTTCAAATAACTATCTACAAGCGAATTAATAAGTCTAACTTTTTCAAAAATATAAGAAATAGCTAACGGAGTATTTAGATCGTCACACAAAGCGGCAATAAAATTATTTGGCAAAGCTACTTTAAGCTCTCCTATAAGCCCGAGAGAAGAACATACGTCAACAGCATTTTTAATTTTATCCCAAGCCTCTTTCGCAGCCATTAAATTTTCTAAATTAAATACAACTGGGCTTCTATAATGGCTACTCAGTATAAAAAGCCTTAAAACCATCGGATCATATTCCTGATAAATATCTCTTAAGGTTTTAAAATTTCCAAGAGATTTTGACATTTTTTCTCCAGATATAGTAACAAAGCCATTATGCAACCAATAATTTACAAATTTTTTCCCAGTAAAACCCTCTGATTGTGCAATTTCATTTTCGTGATGAGGAAAAATTAAATCTTGCCCACCAGCATGAATATCAAATGGAGAACCGAAGTGTTTCAGAGACATTGCAGAACATTCTATGTGCCATCCTGGCCTCCCTTGCCCAAATGGGCTTTCCCAAAAAGGCTCACCTGGCTTTGATGCTTTCCATAACACAAAATCCAAAGGATTTTCTTTGTAAGATGATGAATCAACTCTATAGTTTTTAATTAAATCGTCTATAGATTTTCCAGATAATTTTCCATAGTCTTTGAATTTCTTTATAGAAAAGACTATATCTTCACCAGCTTTATAGGCATAACCCTTTTCTATTAAACCAATAATTATTTTAATCATATCATCAATATAATCAGTAGCTTTTGGATAAAGGGTCGCTCTTAAAACATTTAATTTATCCATATCTTCAAAATATGCATCTATAAATTTATTTGTAAGTTCTTTCCAATCAATTTTTTCCTCTTTCGATCTTTTTATTATTTTGTCATCAATATCAGTAAAATTTTGAATATGAAATACATCAAATCCCTGGCTCAAAAAAAATCTTTTCCAGACATCCCAGACTACATAAGATCTTCCATGTCCTAGATGACAATAATCATAGACTGTAACACCACAAACATACATTCTAATCTTTCTATTCTCTATTGGTAAAAACTTTTCTTTTCTTTTTGTTAATGTATTATAGAGATATATTTGATTGTTTAACAAAGTTAAGATTTTACCTCCAAATCTAAAGTTTTTTTAAGTTTCATGATTTCATTTTCTAATTCCATTATCTTTTGATCCTGCTTAATTAGATATTCTTTTAAAGGATCTGGTAACATGTTGTGATCTAATTGTGATATTTTTGCCTTTATTCCATTTCTTACTACTACCCTTCCAGGATTCCCTACTACTGTTGAATTTTCAGGAACAGCTTTTATCACCACTGCTCCAGCACCTATTCTTACATTATCGCCAATTGTAATGGGTCCAAGAACTATTGCCCCCGCTCCGATTACTACATTATTCCCTATGGTAGGGTGTCTTTTTCCTTTCTCCTTACCTGTCCCACCCAAAGTTACATATTGATACATTGTTACGTCATCGCCTATTTCAGTAGTTTCACCTATTACAACGCCCATACCATGATCAATGAAAAATCTCTTTCCTATGATTGCACCAGGGTGTATTTCAATACCAGTAAGTGCTCGCGAAATTTGAGAAATTAAACGTGGAAAAAACGGTATTCGTTTAACCCATAAGAAGTGTGAAAACCTATGAAGCCATATAGCGTGTAAACCGGGATAACAAAATAACACTTCAAAAATGTTTTTGGCAGCAGGGTCTCGCTCAAATACTGTATTTATGTCTTCTTTTAAAGTTTTAAACAATTTTTTCAACTATTAGTATAAATAATATACACTATCAACTTATTTAAGTAGCTCAATTTTTACTGGAGCAAGGCCTGAACTGATCATACCGATCTTTTCAGCTGCTCCTTCAGACAAATCTATCGCCCTGCTTGTACTTCCCATTCTATCTGTTATCGTTACTATGACACTCTTACCATTGTTTTCATTGGTCACAAGAACAATCGATCCAAGTGGGAGCCATCTATGAGCTGCAGTAAGATCATAAGGATCAAATATCTCCCCATTCGACATGCGCCTACCTGCTAAGTTACTTCCGTACCATGATGCTATACCCTCTTGAATGAATTCTTTCGAATAATATTTATGTCCATATAAAATTCTGTGATCATCACCCATATCGTATCCTAGTGACCTTTGCAAGTTTGTAAGCCACATACCTGTGATATCACTATCAGCTAAATTCTGTAAAAAGGCTTGACTCCTATCTATCTTAAAAGCCAAATCATCACCTATATAACAACAAAAATACTTGTTTTCAGTTAGAAACCTTATATCAGATGGATCGTATGAAACATTTGATGAGCCAAAATAATGATTTATAGCGCTGGAAATTGTATCTGCCTCTTGTTTAATCCTTTCAAAACTTTCATTATCGAATGATTTTAAAGTTAAAACTTCATGATCGTTAACAAAGATCTGAATTCCTTTTGGAGGTATTATGTTTTCTTTAACAATTCCAATAGTTTTCGTTTCTGAAGCTCTACAGCCCATACAAAAAACTGCAAACAATAAATTAAACAATATCAACATAAAGAACAAAAAGAACAAGCCTCTTAATTTCATAAAACTTCCTCCTCTAACTAAATTTTCGCCTTCTTTCAAATTTTAATTAAAATATATTAACTTTCTTTATATATTCTTGTCCTCATTATATATTCTTGTTTTCATTCAAAGCATTATCGCCTGATTTGTTTTCTACAATTTTAGATCCATTATCACTTTTCTCCTCTTCAAACTTTCCATTTAGGTAATCTAAAAGAGTATCTCCCTGAAGCGTCTCATTTTCAATAAGTTTCATAGCAATTTTGTTCAAAGTATCATATACGCTTAACAGTATATTTTTTGAATTCTCATAGCAATTCTCTACAATTCTTTGAACTTCAAGATCTATTTCATTTGCCATATTTTCACTATAGTTCTTCGTTTCAAAAAGGTCTCTGCCCATAAAAACATTTTCACTTCTCTTACCCCAGGTTCTTGGACCTAAATGCTCGCTCATGCCATATTCCATAACCATCTTTCTTGCAAGTTCTGTAGCCCTCTGAAGGTCATTTTGTGCACCAGTTGTAACTTCTTTAAAGATAATTTCTTCAGCAGCCCTTCCCCCCAAAAGTACGCAAATATTATTAATAAGCTCTGTCTTACTAATCAGATATCTATCTTCTCCGGGAAGCTGTAAAGTATAACCCAATGCCATTCCCCTTGGTATAATAGAAATTTTATGAATTGGATCTGTTCCAGGAAGGTTGTGCGCCACCAATGCATGACCGGCTTCATGGAAAGCAATTATCTTTTTATCCTTTTCAGAAATAACCCTACTTCTCTTTTCGATACCAGCCACTATTCTATCAATTGCATCCTCAAATTCAGCCATTGAAATAGTTTTTTTGCCCTTTCTGGCAGCAAGTAGAGCAGCTTCATTAACTAAATTAGCAAGATCAGCCCCTGCAAATCCAGGCGTTCTTTTTGCAAGTATATCAACCTTAACTTCTTCTTCTATAGGTTTGCCGGCCAGATGAACTTCTAATATTTGTTTCCTGCCCAATAAATCCGGCCTATCAACTGTAACATGTCTGTCAAATCTCCCTGGTCTTAAAAGCGCAGGATCCAGAACATCAGGTCTATTTGTAGCTGCCATAACTATAATAGTCTCATCAACTTCAAACCCATCCATTTCAACAAGCAATTGGTTAAGAGTCTGTTCTCTTTCGTCATGACCTCCTCCAAGACCAGCTCCTCTTTGTCTACCTACAGCATCGATCTCGTCAATAAAAATTATGCATGGCGATTGATTTTTCGCCTGTTCAAAAAGGTCTCTTACACGTGAAGCGCCAACCCCTACAAACATTTCAACAAAATCTGAACCAGATATACTAAAAAATGGAACTTTTGCCTCTCCAGCTACCGCTCTAGCCAGAAGAGTCTTGCCACACCCAGGCGGTCCAACCAAAAGAACCCCTCTAGGGATTTTTGCCCCCATAGCCCTAAAAGGCGCAGGATTTTTTAGAAAGTCAATAATTTCCTCAAGTTCTTGCTTCGCCTCATCTGCTCCAGCAACATCTTTAAAAGTTGTCTTAGTCTTTTCTTGATGGAAAAGTTTTGCCCTTGATTTTCCAAAGGACATAGCCTGACTTGCTCCACCCTGTGCCTGTTTTAACATAAAAAGCCAGAAACCAATTAGTATTAAAATAGGAAACAATTGAGTGAGCACTGAAACCCACCAACCATTATCACTAGGTGGTTCAACTCTGATATCTACCTTTTTGTCTCTCAGAGTTTTAATCAAAGTAGGATCGTTTTGAGGATAATAAACAGTAAACGAAGTGCCATCCTTTAATTTACCGTTGATTACGTTTTGAGAAGAGGAAATAGTTACTCTTCTCACATCTTCTTGATTTACCCTATCCATGAATTCTGTATATGACAGTTCCTGATTTGTAACCTTTTTACCGCTACTTAAAACTACTGTTAAAACCACTACTATTAACAAAATTATAAGATAAAACGTAACACTCTTTGTTATTTTCAAAAATTCATATCCCCTTTTTAAAAAATGTTAGTTAAATATTGTATCTTTTTTTATGTATAAGTGTCAAACAAAATAAATCACGTACAAATCCCTTAAATTCCGATATTTCTCAGCATAATCTAATCCATACCCAACAACGAAATAATCTGGAATTTTTAATCCGAAATAATCTACATCAGACCTTTTATAGTTATCATCTTTTATCTTATAAAACAACACCACAGATTTTACGCTTAAAGGATTTTTTTGTTTAAAAAAATCTATAAGATATTGTAGAGTAAGTCCTGAATCTAAAATGTCTTCAACAATTAAAACATGGTAATCAGTCAAATCCTTTTTTATATCTTTTATTAATTTAATTTTTCCAGAACTTTTACTTTTATTACCATAGCTTGATACTTCTACAAAATCTATTTCTAATGGCACAGACATCGATCTTGCTAAATCTACAAGAAAGAAAGCAGCACCCTTTAATACCCCTACCAATAAAATTTTTTTACCAAAATAATCACTATCGATCCTTTTTGCCAATGATTCAACGGCTTTTGCAATCTCATCTCTTTTTATCAAAATTTTTAGCTCGTGTTCCTTCACAATACTCCTCCAAATTTTGAAAAAATAACTATTAATACCAGAGCAAATATATAATTAATTGTTTTAATTTTTGTTAAACCTAACAAATTGAAGCCAATACCAATCAACAAAATACCACCTGTTGCATAAAAGTTATTGGCAATTTTTATATCACTAAATATCCCAGAAAGAGCACTTGCAAAAAGGGTTAACGAACCTTGATAAATAAGAATAGTTATAAAAGAGAAAAAAACCCCAATTCCTAAAGATGAAGCAAGAAATAAACTAGACACACCATCAAGAGCCGACTTTAATAATAATATTGAATAATCGCCCTTTAGACCGTCCTGAATGGATCCCAGTATGCTCATTGGGCCAACACAAAATAATAAACTGGCACTCATAAAGGCATTTACAACATCACCTTTCTGCACTTTTTTGCTCACATAATCACCCAGCCTTTCGATAAGTCCCTCAAGCGAAATAAATTCTCCCAATAAACCTCCTAAAATTAAAGAAATCAAGACCAAAAAAATACTTTTAACCTCCAACGATAACTTTAATCCAATTAGAAGGGTTACCAGACTTATTGCGTTAATTACTATACTCTTGTATCTTTCAGCCAGATGAGAACCCATAACTAGACCTATACTACTACCAATAATCACTGAAAAAGCATTAATTATTGTTCCAGTCACTTTTGCCTCCACAATAATTTAAATTTCTCCAAAAAATCATCAAAAGAAATCTTAATATTATAAGTTTTAAAGAAATCTTCATCAAAATATTCAAATGGAGCCCATTTGAGAACGTTTTTATAAAATATCATTGGGACAAATTTGTAAAAAAGTTTGTTTTTTTTGTTAAAAAAGTTATATAAATAAACCTTTCTTCCATCTAAAATAACATAATCAGAATTTTTAAAAAATCTGATTTCCAGAAAAATTTCTTTCTCTAGCGGATTATTAATAAATATACCCAGGTTTTTAGGTACTTTATCCCAACTATAACCGTTTACAAAAGAACGGTCATATAAAGAAAAGATATTTTTATTTTTATAAATCCCAAGACCTTTAAAAGAAGGAAAAGGAATCCTTTCATCTTTTTGTAGAAATTTACATAATAAATTAACTTCATTATAACTATAAGATACATTTAAAGAATGCAAGAATTGTTTTATAACCCTGCGAATCAAAGCAACATCATATTTTAATAGTTCTTTTATAAATATAATGCTAGCCCAAGGCATGGAAAGAACAACGTCTTTGTATATTTCGTTTGTAATCTTCTCAATGTAATTATCTTCGTCTTCTACCAGTCTAATAAAAGAATCAAAGTGTTCTAAAGAATTTTGCCAGATACTTTCTATTCTCGGAGTTATTTCTTTCCTGATAAATACTCTTTTATAATTTATATCATCATTATAAATATCAGATATATAATCTAGCTTTAAATACTCGCAAAAAGCCCTTATTTTATCCCTTTTTACGTGTATCAAAGGGCTAATAATATTTATTTTCCCAAATTGTCTAACTTCTTTTAAAGATAGTATCCCTCTTATACCTGCTCCGCGACAAATATTCCACAAAAATGTTTCAAACCTATCATTCAGATTATGTCCAGTAAACAAAGAATTCGAATTTATTTTATCCATAATGCTATAAAAAAAAGCAAATCTTCTTTTTCTTGCATTTTCTTCATTTAATTTTCCTATATTTTCTGAAGAACCAAAAATAACTCTAAAATTATATATTTCTGCATAATTGATTATTAAATTTCTTTCATAAATTAGATCCCTTTTTCGCCACCCATGGTCGAAGTGTAGTAGTATAAAGTTAACTTTCGACTTCAACTTCGAAAGTATAAAAGCCAAAAAAACAGAGTCAGCACCACCTGAAATAGCTATACATGGGTTTGAAAGCTTAAGGTTGTAATTATTTAAAATATTATCGGTATGATAAACAATTTTGTCTATTTCAGTTCTAATAGACATAAAAAAATGGTAGCGGCGAGTGGATTTGAACCACTGACACAGCGGGTATGAACCGCTTGCTCTGCCTCTGAGCTACGCCGCCACATAAAAGCAAGATTATTTTAAAAAAATATTTGAATAAAGTCAAGAAAATTATTAAAATAGGTTTAAACATAGAAGAAATTCAATTCTTAATCTAATTTTTTAAAATCTTGTAAAAATCTTGTATAGATTTTACTTCTATTTCAGAATTCTTTAAAGCTTCAATAGCGTTAACTGTTGCAGCAGCACCTGCTATAGTTGTAATAGTGGGCACATGATGCAAAAGCGCCATTCTTCTTATCTTATAATCATCCTTTCTTGCACCCTTACCGGATGGGGTATTAATAATAAGCTGAATCTGATTATCCTTTATCATATCAAGAATCGTAAATCCATCTTCACTAGCCTTTCTTACTTCATTAACCTTTATACCGTTAAATTTTAAAACTTTAGCTGTTCCCTGAGTAGCAAATATGTTAAAGCCCATATTCACAAGGCTTTTAACAATAAAAACTATATTTCTCTTGTGTTTATTAGAAACACTAACAAAAACATTCCCTCTTAAAGGAAGTTCTTCTCCAGCAGCAATTTGTGCTTTGGCATATGCCTTTCCAAATTCAAAATCAATACCCATTACTTCACCTGTAGATTTCATCTCAGGACCCAAAATTGTATCTACGCCTGAAAATCTTCCAAAAGGCAATACAGCTTCTTTTACAGCAACATAAGGCAAATCTAATCTTTCTTTAATATTAAAATCTTTTATCTTTTTGCCAAGAGATATTTGGGTTGCAAGCTTTGCCAGTGGAATACCTATGGTTTTGCTTACAAATGGAACTGTTCTAGAAGCTCTTGGATTTACTTCAAGAACATATATCTTATCTCTAATAGCATATTGGATGTTTATTAAGCCTTTCACTCCAAGTTTCAAAGCTATTTCTCTGGTAATCCTAGATAATTCTAATAACTCTTCCTTTGTCAAGCTAAAGGTTGGCAATACACATGCCGAATCACCAGAATGAATCCCCGCCTCTTCTATGTGTTCCATAATGCCACCTATAAAAACTTCATCACCATCACAAAGGGCATCAACATCAATTTCTATAGCATCTTCTAAAAACCTATCAATAAGAACTGGTTTCGCTTCAGACACCTCAACAGCTTTCTTGATATATTCCATTAAATCATTGTCATCATAAACTATTTCCATAGCCCTACCGCCCAAAACATACGAAGGCCTTACTAAAACTGGATATCCAAGACTTCTTGCAACTCTTAGAGCCTCATCTGGAGATTTTGCTATACCAGCTGCTGGTCTAAATATTTTTAAATCTTCTAAAAATAGATCAAAACGTTCTCTATCTTCTGCCATATCAATTGCTTCTGGTGAAGTCCCGAGAATTGGAATGCCTAGTTTCTCGAAAGACTTAGCAAGCTTTAAAGGAGTCTGACCACCAAACTGTATTAAAGTACCAAGGGGTTTGATTTTTTCAACAATATTTATTACGTCTTCAAAGGTTAAAGGCTCAAACAAAAGTTGATCAGATGTATCATAATCTGTTGATACTGTTTCAGGATTACAGTTAACCATAATTGCAGCTTTCCCTAATTTTTTAGTTGAATTTACTGCATGAACACAACAATAATCGAATTCAATACCCTGACCAATTCTATTAGGACCTGCACCCAAAATAATTACCGATTCTTTATTATCAAAAGGTATTAATTCATTTTCTTGATCATAAGTAGAATAATGATAAGGGGTAAACGATTCAAACTCAGCCGAACAGGTATCAACAGTTTTATAAACAGGAAAAATACCAAGCTCCTTTCTATATTTCGTAACTTCTTCTTCGCTTGTTTTGGTTAGAAATCCTATCTGAAAATCTGAAAAACCATCCCTTTTTAAACCAAACATTTCATCTTTATTTATAGAATACAAATTTCTATTCATAAACTCTTTGCCTGTCAGAACTATCTCTTCAAGTTCTTTTAAAAACCACTCATCAATGCCAGTTAGTTTATTTAATTTATCTACGCCTACTCCAATTTCTAACAATCTGTGAATTATAAAAATCCTATTATCCTTAGGCGTACCAAGTTCTCTAATAAGTTCTCTTTCTGTCAAATTCATTAGATCAACGTCCTTACCATCAAAACCAAAACCTTTCCTGCCATTTTCAAGTGAACGAATCGCCTTTTGAAAAGCTTCTTTAAAGTTTCTACCTATAGCCATTGCTTCGCCTACAGACTTCATCTGAGTATCCAAAACCCTTGATGTTCCATGAAACTTTTCAAAATCCCATCTGGGTATCTTTACAACAACGTAGTCAAGAGTTGGTTCAAAAGAAGCAGGAGTTTTTTTGGTAATATCATTGGTAATTTCATCAAGAGTATAGCCAACAGCAAGAAGAGCAGCAATTTTCGCAATTGGAAAGCCTGTAGCCTTTGAAGCAAGAGCAGAACTTCTCGAAACACGAGGGTTCATTTCAATAATGACAATACGACCATCTTTGGGGTTCATTGCAAATTGAATATTAGAACCACCAGTATCAACGCCAATTTTCCTGATAACTTTTATAGACATATCTCTTAATATCTGGTATTCTTTATCTGTTAATGTTTGAATAGGCGCTACAGTAATACTATCCCCTGTATGAATGCCCATTGGATCGAAATTTTCTATTGAACAAATTATTACAACATTATCCTTTTTATCTCTCATTACTTCTAATTCAAATTCTTTCCAGTTAAGAACCGACTCTTCAATTAAAACCTGATGAATCATACTTAGATCAAGGCCATTAGACACATGATATCTTAAATCGTCAAAGTTATAAGCAATACCTCCGCCCGTTCCTCCAAGTGTAAAAGAAGGTCTTATAATTAAAGGGAATCCTAGTTCAAAAGCAATTTTTTCTGCCTCATTCAGGCTATGAGCAATTCCACTTTTAGGAAGATCTACACCTATTTCCTTCATAGTTTCTCTAAATAAAAGCCTATCTTCACCCTTTTTTATTGCGTCAGTGTTTACACCCAACATTTCAACATTGTACCTTTCTAAAATTCCAGTTTCTGAAAGATTTACAGCAACATTTAAAGCAGTTTGGCCACCTAATGTCGACAGTATTGCATCTGGCCTTTCTTTTTTAATGACTTTTGTTACAACCTGAGGAGTAATTGGTTCAATATAAGTGCGATCGGCCATTTCAGGATCAGTCATAATCGTAGCAGGATTAGAATTTACCAAAATTACTTCATACCCTTCTTGCTTTAAGGCTTTGATTGCTTGAGTTCCTGAGTAATCAAACTCACATGCCTGTCCAATTATTATGGGTCCTGAACCAATAATCAAAATCTTTTTTATGTCCGTCCTCTTAGGCAAAACTTATCACATCCTTAATGTTTTATATAAAACAATTAATTTAATAGAATTAATTTAATAGAATTTTTAGTTGCTCTTCATCAGTTCACAAAACTGCTTGAATAAATAACCAGAATCATGTGGCCCAGGACTTGCTTCGGGATGATATTGAACAGAGAATATTGGCAGTTTTTTGTGTCTGATACCTTCAACAGTTTTGTCGTTAAGATTAATATGAGTAACTTCCCAATTAGATTTATCAATGGAGTCATAATCAACAGCAAATCCATGATTTTGAGATGTAATTTCTACCTCACCAGTTTCAAGTCTTTTAACAGGATGATTTCCACCATGATGGCCAAATTTCAATTTAAAGGTTTTTGCTCCTGAAGCAAGACCCATTAATTGATGGCCCAAACAAATTCCAAAAATAGGTACCTTACCAAAAAGTTCTTTAATTGGATTAATTGCATAACTTACTGCAGCAGGATCTCCAGGACCATTTGAGAGAAAAACGCCATCTGGCTTTATAGATAAAATTTCATCTGCGTTACTAAAAGCCGAAAATACAGTTAACTTACAACCTAATGCAGTTAATATTTTTAATATATTCCATTTAACACCATAATCTATAACAGCAACCTTAAAATCTCCTTCTGATTTAAACCTTTCACTGATCCATTTATCAGTCTGGTTCCAATCATACCTTTCCTTAGGCGTTACGTCCTTTACCAGATCAAGTCCTTCCATAGTAGGGAAAACTTTTAATTTTTCATATAAAGATTCAGGATTAAAGTCTATAGTAGATATAATGCCATTAAGGGCACCTCTAGTCCTCAATTTTCTAGTCAAAAACCTTGTATCAATATTATCTATCCCTACAATTTTATTTTTTTTCAAATACGAATCAAGAGTTTCCTGGGATCTCCAATTGGAGGTTCTATCTTTATAGTCTCTAACAATAAAACCTTTTGCAAATGGTTTAGTGCTCTCAACATCCTCATCATTTACGCCATAGTTTCCTATTAAGGGATAGGTCATTGTTATGATTTGCCCAAAATAAGAAGGATCAGTTAATATCTCCTGATATCCACTCATACACGTATTAAAGACAACTTCACCCATAACTTCTCCTTCAGCACCAAAAGACCTTCCTAAAAAAAAACTTTTATCTTCCAGTAAAAGCATAGCTTTTTTAAAACTCAACTAAGAAGCACGTCCTTTCTTTTTTTTCATATTTTCTTAAAAACAAAAAAATAAATCTTATACTTCATGTTTAATGTTTTTCATAAAATTTTTATCCTTATAAACCATATTCCCATTATAAAAGGTGGCAAGAGGGAAACCAAACAAAGTCTTGTCAAGAAATACAGAAAGTTTGCATTTTGAAAAAAACATCTCAGGTTCCACCAAAAACTCTTTATTTCTTTTAAAAATAAAGAAATTAGCTTTAGACCTATTTTTAAGTTCTAAAATTGGAAGAGAAAAGATTTTGGATGGATTCACAACCATCCACTTAATAATATCTTCTAACTTACATTTATTTTTCATAACAAAATAAGTATATAAGGCTGCAAAAGCAGTTTCGAGACCTGGAGTTCCAAAGGGTGCCTCACTATAATCTAGTTCCTTCTCCTCTAAAGTATGAGGAGCATGATCTGTACAAACTACATCTATTAATCCCTTTTGCAAAGCAAAAAAAAGTTCATTCATATCTTCTTCATCTCTGAAAGGCGGTTTTACTTTAAATCTAGTATCAAAAATAGGAATATTCTCACAATTAAAAATAAGATGATTTACAGTTACTTCTGATGTAACATTGAGACCTTCTTCTTTAGCAGCTTCAATATATTTTAAAGAGTGCCTTGTAGATAGATGCGCAAGATGCAATCTTGACCTAATTTCTCTTGTTAAAGCAATATCTCTTGCAACGCAAATTTCTTCTGATGTATATGGAATTGAATTAATTCCATAAGCCCTTGAAATCTTACCTTCATGAATTATGCCATTGCCACTTAATACAATATCTTCTGGGTGATCTATAATTATTCCATCAAAAGTTTTAACATAAATTAAAGCTTTTCTAAGAATATTCGTTGAAATTGGTTTACCATCATCAGAAAAAGCTATAGCTCCACTATTTTTCATCTCAAGCAAAGGAGATAACTCTTCTCCTAACTGATTTCTCGAAACTGCTCCAACCGGATAAATTTTTATTACTGAATTTTTGCTAATATTACTTATTAAATAATCTACAAGATATGCATTATCAACTACTGGATTGGTGTTTGGCATAGTAAAGATTTGCCCAAAACCGCCTCTTGCAGCAGCTTTAGAACCTGAAACAATATCCTCCTTTTCTTCTTGACCCGGCACTCTCATATGAGTGTGTACATCAGTCAAAAGAGGCATTATAACTAAATCTTCTCCTTCAACAACCTCTTCAAAGCTAGATATATCATACGAATCTAAAAAGTTTACCTTTCCTGATTTGTCTATATAAAAACTAACTTTCCTAGAACTTAAATCTGAAAAGTATGCCAAAACGTTCCTGAACAAAATTTTATTCATTAAAAAAGACCTCACTGTTTACTAAATTAATTCAATTTCAAATGATCCCTATGCTATCAGCTTTACGAGCTAACAAATGATAAAAAATAGACATTCTTATTGCTACGCCATTTGTTACCTGGTCTCTTATAAGCGCATTACTGCCATCAGCTATATCAGATGATATCTCAAGACCTCTGTTCATAGGTCCTGGGTGCATAATTATAACATTATTGTTTTTTATCAATCTCTCGCGATTTAGACCATAAAAAATAGAATACTCTCTAGTGCTAGGAATCCAAGCACTTGCAGCCCTTTCTAGTTGAATCCTAAGAACTATAATCGCATCAACATTACTAATAGCCTTATCTAAATCCCAGTACACATCTACATCCCATTCTTTCTCAAATTCTTCTCTCACAAGAGTAGATGGCCCACAAAGAGAAACCTTAGCTCCTAATTTTTTTAAAAGCCAGATATTTGATCTTGCTACCCTACTATTTAAAACGTCTCCTAAGATCAAAATCTTTCTGTCCTCAAGATCTCCAAAATGTTGCATCAACGTAAAAGCATCAAGCAAAGCCTGAGAAGGATGCTCGTTTGAACCATCACCTGCATTAATTATCTTTGCTGATGTAAAATTCGTTATATATTCTGGAATTTTCGAAACCGAATGTCTTAATACAATACAATCTGGCTTCATTGCATTAAGTGTCAAACACGTATCTTTAATAGTTTCACCCTTTTTAGCAGAACTTTGAGAAACAGATAAGTTCACAACATCCGCTCCTAGAGTTTTGCCAGCAATTTCAAAAGAAGTTCTCGTTCGTGTGCTAGGTTCAAAAAAAACTGTTAAAATAAGCTTGCCTTTAAGAATTGGTATTTTTTTGGTGGGTCTATTTAAAACCTCTAGAAATTTTTTTGCATTATTAAATATTTCTAAAATTTCATCTAAATCAAGATATTTAGTGCTAAGCAAGTGAGAAATCACACTAAAATAGTCACCTCATCTACATTATCAATCTCTTTAAGCCTTACATTAACATCTTCCCTAGAAGAAGTTGGAACATATCTACCTAAATAGTTCGCATTAATTGGAAGCTCTCTATGCCCTCGATCAACAAGTACCAATAGTTCTATTTTTTTAGGCCTACCAAAATCAAAAATAGCTTCTATTGCTCCTCTCACAGTTCTCCCTGTATAAAGTACATCATCAACAATTATAATCGAACGATCTTGAGTAGATATTAAATTAGTAGTTTTTAAAGGAATTTTTTCCTTAGTATATAAATCATCTCTATATGGTGTGACATCCAATTCTGAAGTTTCTAATTCTATCCCTTGTTCTCTTAAAAAAATATCAGCAATACGTTTACTTAAATAAACGCCCCTTGTCCATAAACCTACTAGCAAAAGCTCATTAAAATTTTTATGATTTTCATAAATTTCGTAAACTAATCGATGAAGTATCTTACCAATTTCCTGCTCATTTAAAATTTTTGCTTTGAGCATAATACCTCCCTATTAACTATGTATATGTTACTACAATTTTTTTAAAATGTGAACTTTAAACTCATATTGTATAATTGATTATTGAGAAATTAATTTGCAAGGAGGTTTTATTTGTCTTTTTACAACCATTTAAAAAGAGAAACACAAAAACACATCATTAATCTTTATCCAGAAATTAAAAATCCCGATTCTTTTGTAGAAATACAAATATCTAATCCTCAATATGGGGATTATACTGTTTTAAGTTCAATGAAACTTGCAAAACACTTAAAAGAAAACCCTATCAAAATTGCAAACAAGTTGGCTCAAAGTTTTAAAGACGATAATTTTTTAGTTCAAGTTGCCAATCCTGGATTTATAAATGTAAGTCTAAAAGAGCATGCTCTACAAAATATTTTACAAAATTTTACTATTAAACCTTATTTAAATAGTTCTGAATCCAAAACAATATTAATTGAATACGTTTCAGCAAATCCTACAGGACCACTTCACATAGGTCATGCCAGATGGGCAGCATTTGGTGATTCTTTAACTAGGATTTTAAAGGATTACGGCTTCAATGTCCAAACTGAATTTTATGTAAACAATTACGGCAATCAAATGGAACTTTTCACCTTATCAATAATAGCTAGGATAAGAGAAATTCTAAAACAAGATTTTATATTCCCGGAAGGTGGCTATCAAGGCGAATATGTTATAGATATTGCAAAAAAAATTCTTAATAAATATCCCTTTTTATCTAAAGAGGATCAAAGCTTGCATTTTGAACTCATAAAAGAAGAGGCTTTAAATATAGCGCTTGGAGAACAAAAGGAAATTTTAAAAAATTTTGGAGTTATTTTTGATTCTTTTTTCTTTGAAAGCAGCTTGCACCAGGAAAACAAAATTAATAAAATAATCGAACTTTTAATATCAAAAAATCAAACATACAAAAAAGATGGTGCCCTTTGGCTTAAAACTTCTAATTATTTCGATAGTGAAGACAGAGTATTAATAAGAGAGAATGGGCTTCCAACATATTTTGCAGCTGATATAGCGTATCATTATGAAAAATTCAAAAGAAATTTTGACATTTATATAAATATATGGGGCACAGATCATCATGGCTATGTACCAAGGCTAAAAAGTGCATTAAAAGCGCTAAATTTACCTGAAGAAAGACTTGTAGTGCTTTTGGGACAATTAGTAAACCTCTATAAAAACAAAAATCTCATACGTATGTCAAAAAGAACTGGCAATATGATTACCTTAAAAGAACTTTTAGAAGACGTTGGACATGATATTTTAAGATTTTATTTAACCTCAAGGTCTTTAAATAGTACAATAGATTTTCATATAGATAAAGCAAAAGAAGTTACAATGGATAATCCTCTTTATTATATCCAATATGCATGTGCAAGAATATCCAGCATAAAAAGAAACATTGATGAAGAAATACCGTCTAATTTAATTGAATACTCAAAATATATAAAGGCATCAGAAGAATACGAAATTATTAAGAAAATTGACAATTTTGACTTTTTTAGAGAAAAGGCAGTACGTGACTATGAACCATATTATCTTGTCAATTATATGCTCGATCTTGCAAGACTGTTTCATATTTATTATCAAAAAAATAGGATAATTAATCGGGATAAGTCAATTCAGTGGTCAAGGCTTCTTTTGATTTTAAAGGTTCACGATATCCTCTCAAGAGGATTGTCATATTTAAATATTATCCCAATGGAGAGAATGTGAAATTAAAATTTTTTTGGGCAATAATCCTATCTCTTTATATATTTTCAACTCTATTTAATAGCACCAATGCAAGGGCAAACGATCAACTTCAGGTAAATCTTTCTATTACAGGGAACGAAAAACCAGATGGCAACTACAGTTCTCTAAGTTCCATTTCTGTACATGTAAAAGCTGATAGTAATCTGATGGAAGAAATCATTCAAAATACTCCCGATTATGGGCCAGTACTTGAATCATGGCTTAAATTAGGAAATAAACCTCCCATAACCGGACCAAAATTAATTTACAGGCTAAATTTTTATTCGCCAGATTCAAGATCCTTGTATTCAACTGACATCGTCTTCTTTGCAAGGAAGTATTCTGTTGTAAGCGATAATGGGCAAAAAAGACCTGTTACTGAAGTTGTAGATGAAACAAACATAGTTATACCTGTACAAACTGAAGTCAATGGCACATACAAACTTATAATTAGCCAGGGGAACAAACCCATTTTTGTTAAAAATATTGTTTTGGAAAAGGATAACACAGAAAAACAAGCCATGACCGAAAAAACAACACCAACTAATGAAAAAATTAATAAACCCGAAAAAATTAATAACTTTTCTGATTTTATACCTATACTCTTTACAATTTTTGGTATTTTACTAATAGTTTTATCGTTTTTTATTATTGTTTTAGCTATAAAAAAATTTCCCAGAAAACCAGAAGCAAAGTGTCCTTTCTGCCACAAGACTCTTTTTGACAAAGATGATACTTTCTGCTGTTATTGTGGAGCACTATTAAAACCAGAAAAGAAACAAAACAACCACGAAAATGAAAATGCTTAAAAAAAAATTAGTGCTTTTTTTTATAACCTTAACATGCTATCTTATTTTAAACCTTCAAATTAATGCTAATTCACAAACCATAGTAAATTATGATGCTGAATATAAAGAAGGTCAGAAAATTGCAAAGGAAATTGAATCATATTACAAGATCGTAAAAGATCATACAGTTCAAGAAAGATTAAACAAAATCGGTGAACGTTTACAAAAATACGCCAGAGAATTTTCAGGAGTTAAGGATTTAAAACTAACAATAAGAGCATATTATAGTAACGACGTTAATGCCTTCGCTCTACCAGGGGGTTTTATTTTTGTCACAACAGGAATGCTAAACTTTGTTAGAACTGATGATGAACTAGCGTGCATACTTTCACACGAAACTGGGCATGTAGTTTTAGATCATCACAGAAAACAAATGGAACTTCAAAAAAAGTACACTCTTGTAGCCCTTGCTGTAATAATAGCATCAAGAGGAAATGCTGCAGCTACTGAATCAGCAAGCCTTCTCTCAATGGCAATGCTGAATCAATATTCCATTGAGTTAGAAAAACAAGCAGATGAATTTGCAATCAGGTGCGCTATAGCTTGCGGATACAATCCAGTTGGATTATTAACAACAATGGAAAGGCTTAACGCAAGAGAAAGAAGTTCTCAAGATATAAATTGGGGAATTTATCGAAACCATCCAAAAACAGAAGAAAGAATTAAATACATTATCGCAGATTTAAAAAAAGATGGGATTACAATTAACCGAAGAATTGCTGCTGATTATTTCAGAGTAACTAACGATGGTCCAAATATCTATATTGAAAAAGATTTTTGGTTCAATCTTCAGGATTATCCTGAAATCTTCCCTAATCCATTTATCAACATAACATCTGTAATAAAAAACTTAAATCTTGCTTTTGATGAAGAGCCAAACATATATGATATCAGAGTTATTACCAATAAAAACAATGTTATAATTGATATTAAAAATATAGCAATTATTACAACAAAAAATACCGAAGAAAACAGAAAAATCTTAGATGAATTGTGTTCGAGGTTAAAAAAGATAGTATGGGAAAACTCATTTTGGGAGGCATTTAATTAAATGCATGAAGCAAGTATTGTTCAAGAAATAATTGATATAACTACAGAACAAGCAAAACAGAACAATGCGCACAAAATTCTTGAGGTAGAAATTACTGTTGGAGCTGGAGCCATGATAGAAACTGATCTATTAGCTTCGGCTTTTGATGTTATGAAAAACGAAACAATGCTAGAAGAAGCTATTTTGAAAATAAACAAAGCAAACCTAAAATTACATTGTTTGAATTGCGGAAAAATATTTGAAAGCGATAGAATGATAAGTATGGAATGCCCATATTGTCACTCGTTTGAAACAGTTATAGAATCTGGCAGAGAGATGTTAATCAATAAAATTATTGCAGAATAATTCTTTAAAATTTTAAAAAACACAAAAGAAGGGAAGAAAGTTATGGAACTTAAAGATATAAGCGTAAATATCCCAATACTATCAAAAAGTGTTAAAGAAGGAGAGAACAACAAAAAAATTTTTGAATCAAAAAAACTCTTAACTATCAATCTTATAAGCTCTCCTGGCTCAGGAAAAACAACTCTTTTAGAAAATATTACACCTATTTTAAATGAAAAAGGATTTCCATCTTTAGTCATTGAAGGAGACATCGCTACCACAAGGGATGCAGAGAGAATCAATAAAAAGGATATTAAATGCGTACAGATTAACACGCATGGTATTTGTCATCTGGAATCCAAAATGATAAGAAAGGCATTCGAACAATTTAATGTAGAACATGAAAAAATTCTATTTATAGAAAACGTTGGTAATCTTGTTTGTCCTGCAGAATTTTATTTAGGAGAACATGAAAAGGTAGCAATATTAAGTGTAACAGAAGGTGAAGATAAACCAGAAAAATACCCACTTCTCTTTAAAGAAGCTTCATGTATACTTTTAACAAAGGTTGACCTTTTACCATTCCTTGATCTTAGTGAAGAAGTCTTCATTTCAGAAATTAGAAAGCTAAACAAAGAATCACCTATCTTTCTTATTTCAAAGAAGAATAAAAATTCATATTATAAATTTGTAGAATGGCTAATTCAAAAATATTCTTCTATCTTTGGGGAAGTACAATAATTGAATTATTCTCATGTTTTGGAATAGTAGTTGGATGATTATTTTCGCCTGAAACTTGTGGTTTCTCATTAGTATTCACTTTAGTTTTCTTCTCTTTTGGAACATATGGACTACCTGGATATCTGTTATCATATTCTGTAGGGGCTTTGTCCTTTGGAAAGGATTTTAACACAGGATTTGGGCACCTATCTGTTGCTAACTTGTCAGAATCACCACATACCCATACACTAACCTCATTTCCACTCGATGGACCACCGATAGGTTCCGAACTCTTTGGAAAGTAAGCAACAGGTGTACCTGCAAGAGCACTTTTCATAAATGAAGCCCAAATTTCGGCAGGAATAAAGCCACCAACTACACCATCCATTGGTGAATTATCATCATTGCCTACCCATACTCCACAAACTAAATTAGGGGTAAAGCCTATAAACCATGCATTCCTAAAGTCATCAGTAGTACCAGTTTTGCCTGCAGCAGGCCTACCAATATTTGCTGCCATTCCTGTACCATGCAATATTACGTTAGTAAGCATATTATCAAGAACTGATATATATTTTTCATCGAATACCCTCTGAGGTATAGGCTTATTTTCTTCTAACACTTTACCATTTCTATCCAAAACTTTGGTTACAAAAATTGGCTCAACCCTAATACCCCTATTAGCAAAAACTCCATAAGCAGAAGTAATTTCAAGCAAGTTTACATCACTTGCACCCAGGGCAAGAGCAAGATTTGCGTTTAAATGACTTTTAATACCAGCTTTTCTAGCTGTTTTAATTGCATTCTCTACTCCTACCATAGCCAGTAATTTTACACTAGGAACATTTCTAGAAAGCATCAAAGCTTCCCACATAGGAATATTCCCCATAAAGGTTCTATCATAGTTCTGAGGGCTCCATGGACCTTCTGGCGTAGGATATGTAACAGGTGTATCAGATAACATAGTATTAGGACTCATTCCTTCTTCAAGAGCAGTTAAATAAACAAAGGGTTTAAATGCAGAACCGGGTTGTCTCTCTGCCATAATAACTCTATCAAATTGACTTTTTTCATAACTGGTTCCACCTACATACGCTCTTATTTCTCCATTTTGAGGATCAATAGCAACGAGTGCGCCTTCTGATACGTGTAGGTATTTATATTTTTTTACATATTCTTTGACTAATTTATCGGCTTCTTCTTGCATATTGTAATCAAGAGTAGTATAAATTTTCAAACCGCCAGTATAAACTTCGTTATAACCATATTTTTTTGCCATTTCTTGCAATATGTGATCAACAAAGTATGGAGCAATACCACCCCATTTTGAGTTAGAATGAGCAATTTTAATAGGTTGGTTGTATGCCTCAACCGCTTGAGCCTTGGTAATAAAGCCTACATCTACCATTCTGTTTAACACAATTTTCTGACGTTCTTTGGCCAACTTAAAATTTCTTACTGGAGAATAATATTCAGGTGCACTTATCAAACCTGCAAGCATCGCAGATTCCGCTAAATTAAGATCTTTTACATCTTTGTTAAAATAATATTTTGAAGCTGCTTCAACACCATTGGTTCCATGACCTAAATATATTTCATTAAGATATAACTCTAAAATCTTAGCCTTACTAAGCGTAAGATCCACTCTTATTGCAATAACCAGTTCAACAAGCTTTCTCATAATAGTCTGTTGTGGAGTAAGATAAATATTTTTAACCAGTTGTTGAGTTAGAGTGCTTCCTCCCTCAATTTCTTTTCTGTGTGTAACGTCAGCTATAAAGGCCCTTATTATTCCTATAGGATCAAAACCTATTTCTGAGTAAAATCTCGAATCTTCGACAGCTATAACTGCATCTTGCAAACTTTTAGGAATATCCTTTAAAGGTACAACTATTCTATTTTCGGAATCATACAACGTAGTTATTAATTTACCATTTCTGTCAAATATTTGAGTAGCTTCAGGAGGAGCATAGTTCTCAAGACTTTCTACGTTTGGAACTTTAATAAAGGAGTATATTGTTATTCCAGTTAGAAGTCCAATTAAAAAAAGTGTTAAAAATATACCTATAAAAATTACAAATTTCTTAATTTTATTAAGCATATTACACTATCTGTCTCAATTTTAAAGAGACATACACACTAGCTTCATCTGGCGGGACAAGATTTGAACTTCCATCCCTTCGAACTTTTATCTCAATAAGACCAGATTTAGAAAAATGGCTACCTATAATAATTTTAATTGGAATCCCAAGGAGATCAGCATCTTTGAATTTCACTCCAGCTCTCTCATCTCTATCATCAAACAAAACACTTATACCTCTTTGCCTTATCTCATAAAAAATCATTTCAGATGTTGCTAGCTGATTTTCATCATTTATGTTTGCAGGGATAATAATCACCTGGTAAGGAGAGATAGAATTTGGCCATATAATTCCAAACTCATCATGGTGTTGTTCAACAACAATAGCAAGAAGTCTTGAGATGCCAATTCCATAACATCCCATTTCAAATGGCTTCTCTTTACCATCTTCATCTTTAAAATAAGCTTTCATTGGTTCACTGTATTTAGTACCGAGTTTAAATACGTGACCAGCTTCGCTTCCAATACTTTCCAGCAATTTAGAACCACAACGGGGACAGGATTCTC
The DNA here is from genome assembly GCF_003057965.1 of Thermodesulfobium acidiphilum. Lineage (NCBI taxonomy): Bacteria > Pseudomonadati > Thermodesulfobiota > Thermodesulfobiia > Thermodesulfobiales > Thermodesulfobiaceae > Thermodesulfobium > Thermodesulfobium acidiphilum. The sequence goes on along the minus strand of NZ_CP020921.1, from coordinate 649,671 downwards.
CAGCCTTTGAAGTTCTCAAATCAAAAATTTTATCTGTATAAAAATCTCTTTTAAAGTAAACATTTTTATAATGATAACCTTCTTTATTTGCCCCAGCATAAAAAGCTACATTTTCAACACATACTCTTTTGTCACAAATTAAATCTATATTATCAATTTTTACTGGTCCTATTGAACCAACAGATAAATTTAATTCTTGCTTAATTTCTTCAGGTGTCATCATTGACAGTTCTTTCCCAGGAAGAGCATTTTTTAACTTTATCTCGTTTAACTCATCATCACCAGCTACAACTATCATAGTAGGCTTTCCTTCGATTCTATACATTAGAGATTTTAAGATAAACTTATGGTCTACTCCAATATATTCCGAAACCTCATTAACTGTTTTTGCATTAGGTGTTGGAATAATCTCTAACTCAGAAAACTCTCCCCCAGCACTATAAAAGGGCTCATAAGTTGATGTAGCCTTTTCAAGATTTGCCGCATAAGGACAGCTTGAACAATAGAGAATCTTATCTTCCCCAAAAGGAGTTAAAACCATAAATTCATGGGAAACGCTTCCACCAATAGCTCCAGAATCTGCTTCAACTGACTTAAAATTTAACCCCATCCTTGTAAGAATTTTTTCATAAGCGTGAAACATATCCCAATAAGTTTTATCAAGATCCTCTTCGTTTCTGTGAAAGCTATAGGCATCTTTCATAATAAACTCTCTTGTTCTCATCAAACCAAACCTGGGTCTTATTTCGTCTCTAAATTTTGTTTGTATTTGAAATACAGAAATTGGGAGTTGTTTATAAGAATTAACCTCCTTATTTATCAAATCAGTTATAACTTCTTCATGTGTAGGGCCAAGAGCGTACTCTTTATCATGTCTATCCTTAAATCTCATAAGTTCAGGACCGTATTTTTTCCATCTCCCCGAAATTTCCCAAATTTCTCTTGGTTGAAGAGCAGGAAGTAATAACTCTTGAGAATTAATATTAATCATTTCCTCACGAACTATATTCTCAATCTTTAATAACACCTTTTTAGCTAATGGTAAATATGTATAAATACCAGAACTAAGACGCCTTATATAACCAGCCCTTAACAAAAGAACGTGGCTAATAGCCTCAGCGTCACCAGGTACTTCTTTAAGAGTCTTGAAAAACAATTTGGATAATTTCATAAATCCTCCTGAAAAATAAGAGATTCTAATTCAGCCAAAAAAACTCTTTCCAAATTATCACTATCAATTTTTTTTATTATTTTTCCATATTTAAACAAAAAGGCAAATTGTTTAGCGCATGCGATACCCAAATCAGCAGATTTAGCCTCAGAAGGACCATTTACTGCACAACCCATAATAGCAATTTTTAATGGTTTTTTTACATTCAAAAGTCTCTTTTCAACAATTTTAGTTAATTTGCTTAAATTTACTTCTGTTCTACCACAAGTTGGACAAGATATTATTACTGGGCCAATTTCAAGTTCAAGAGATTTAAGAATCTCTCTTCCAACCCTTATCTCATCAATTGGACTAGAACTGAGAGATACTCTTATGGTATCCCCTATGCCTTTGCTTAAAAGAATACCTATAGCAACGCTTGATCTTATTGTTCCTTGAAACAAGGGACCTGATTCAGTAACCCCTACATGTAAAGGATAGGGAAATTTTTCAAAAAGCAAACTATATGTCTTTAGAAGCAAATTGACAGAAAAAGTCTTTGCACTTATCACAATATTGCTAAATCCACTATCTTCCAGCAAACTTACTTCTCTTTCTACAGTTCTAACAAGAGCATCAACAGGATCATCTTGAAACTTTCCAAGGAGATCTTTAGGTATAGATCCTTCATTGACGCCTATTCTAATAGGAATATTGTTGTTCGATGCAGCTCTCACAACTTCTAGCAAATTATTTTTTGAACCAATATTGCCAGGATTTATTCTTATCTTAGAAATCCCTGCATCAATAGCCTTTAAAGCTAATCTATAATCAAAATGAATGTCTGCTACAAGAGGTATTGATACTTTTTTGACAATTTTATAAATAGCTTCTGCCGCATCGTTATCTGGAACTGCCAGCCTTACTAGATCAGCACCAGCTTTTTGGATTTGTCTGATTTGCTTAATAGTAGCACTAACATTTCTTGTATCAGTTTTTGTCATTGTTTGAACAAAAACTTTACCAGATCCAAAAATTAAATCCCTAACGGCAACCTTTTTTCTAATCACCTTTTAAAAATCCTCAATATATCAAAATAACTGATAAATATCATTAATAAAATTAAAAATACAAAACCCGCCACATGTATAAAATTTTCTTTTTTTGGATCTATAGGCTTTCCTCTAAGAACTTCAACAAGCAAAAATAGAATTCTTGAACCGTCAAGAGCAGGAATAGGAAGTAGATTTAATATCCCTAAGTTTAAAGATAAAAAACCTACAAAAAAAATAAGAGCAGTTAGACCTTCGTTAGCAGCCTGGCCAAGCATACTGGCTATCCCTATAGGCCCCGCCAGACTTCCCACCGGAACCTTTCCTGTTATTAACATCCAAATGCTTACAACAAGCGCAATAGACCAAGATATGGTTTGAGTAAATCCCATATATATAGACTCAAGAATTGAATATTTCTTCAAGGTGCGATCAAACATTATGCCAATTAAATATCTATTTTCTTTCTGATCGAATTCTGGATTAAGACTAATGTTTATATATTTATCATCTCTCAGGATAGTTAAATTAAGTTTTTCCCCCTTTGATTCAGACACTATTTTAATTAATTCATTTGGTGTTTTAATGGGAATATCATTTACAGCAACAATCCTATCTCCAACCTGTATTCCAGCCTTTGCAGCTGGAAAATTGTTATTAACTGATTGAATCTTTAAATCAGGAACATAAACACCCTGTGTATATACGAGAGTAAAAAGTACTGCAGCCATAATTATGTTCATTACTGGACCAGCTAAAATTACCAAAATTTTTTGAAATGATCTAATTTGATCGAACCTCTTTTTTCCAGGAGGGACTTCCCCCTCATCCAAACCTGCAATCCTCACAAAACCACCAAGCGGGAGAATCCTTATACTAAGGTCTGTTTCTTTATATTTACTTTTGAAAATTCTTGGTCCAAAACCAATTGAGAATTCAAAAACCCCTACTCCAAAAATCCTAGCAAAAACAAAGTGTCCTGCTTCATGAACTAATGTCGCAACGAAAATTACCAAAATAAAAATTAAAATACTCATTAAAATTTATATACCTCCAACAACTCTAAACTTCTTGCAACAGTTTCATTATAAATTAAATCTATCTCTTCAAAAGATGTAATATTGCCCGAATCAGATTTTGATAAGATCAATTCTAGCATCTTTGGGATACTTAAAAATGAAATCTTTTTATTTAGAAATGCATCAACCAAAATTTCATCACAAGCAGCAAGCGATGCAGTTTTAATTGAACCACTTTTTAAAGCTTCATAAGCGAGAGCCAAGCATGGAAATTCATTATAATCTGGCTTTTCAAATTCTAAAACGAAATGATTTTCAAAATCTTCTTTTTGAGCGGCCCATCTTTCAGGATAAGAGAGAGCATGTTGTATAGGTATACGCATATCTGGTTTATAATACAAAATTCTAACAGAACCATCAATAAATGAAACTAAAGAGTGAACTAAACTGGTTCTATTAATAAGAACTTTAATCTTACTAGAATCAAAACCAAAAAGAAATGAAGCCTCTATTACTTCAAAACCTTTATTCATCAGATTAGCAGAATCAACAGTCACTTTTGGTCCCATTTTCCATGTAGGATGCAACAAAACTTCATCAACTGAGGGATTTTTAATAAAGTGCTTGTTATAAAACGGCCCACCTGAAGCTGTTAGATATATAGAGTCAACAAAAGAAATATCTTCCTTTTCTAGTAGCTGAAAGATAGCGTTGTGCTCACTATCCACAGGTAAAATTTTTCTGCCAACTTTTTTTGCATAATTTACAATTAAATTTCCACCATAAACAAGTATTTCCTTTGTAGCAAATGCAAGGTCTTTATTTGAGTCTAGTGCCGCTTTAGCAATATATATTGAATCCTTTCCTACCCAGGCTAACAAAACTATGTCAGCCTCTGTTTCCCTTATCATTTCTAAGATTCCATCAAAACCATATAAAGTTTTCTCTGACTTAACATCAAAATTTTCTTTATACAAAAGGGCAACATATTCAGGTTGAAATTCCTGGATTTGATCTTTTAATTTTTCTGACATCTTTCTTGCAGCCAAACCTACAACTTTTAGTTTATCAGGATATTTTCTAACAACCTCTAAAGTTTGTGTACCTATTGAACCTGTAGATCCAATCAAAATTACCTTTTTCATTTAATTTTTCCAAGATAAAGAATTATAAAATATAAAATTGGCGAAGAGAAAAATAAACTATCGAATCTATCAAAAAAACCTCCATGCCCTGGCAAAAAATTCCCCGAGTCTTTGCAATCAAAAGTTCTCTTGATCAAAGACTCGCTTAGATCTGAAATTTGAGAAACTATGTTAACAAGAATACCTAAAAAAATCAACAAAAAAATGGATTTCTGCAAAAAAGTCGAAAGAACTATAAAAGGAATGATACCAAAAACCATATTTGCTAAAGCACCTTCCCAGGTTTTTTTCGGTGAAACATCTAAAAGCTTATGTTTACCAAAATTTTTACCTACTATATAAGCCATAGAATCACCTAACCATAAACTCGTTAAAAGAGTCACTGACCAAAAAAAGCCGTTATCAAGATTTCTGATAAGATAAAAGAAAGAAAGTGAAAAGGATATAAAAAATATACAGACGAATGAAAGACAAATATCAAATAAGGTATATCTATTGAAAAAAATTATTGACCAGAGGAAAAGTATTAACATGCTTAAAAAAACTGACAGGGATAGAAAACCGAAAATATTTCCAAAAAATACTATGAATGAGACCAAAAAAGTAATATATGGCATTTTATGATTGTTATTCTTCATCATTACGCTAAATTCATACGTAGAACATAAAATCAAAACAGAAAGAAGCAACAAAAGCCACAAATTACCTGCATAAACAAGAAACAACAAAACAGGTATTCCCCAACAGGCTGTTATTACTCTAAAAATCAAGAATTACGCCCCCCAAATCTTCTTTGCCTATTATGAAATTCTACAATGATATTGTCAAGATCCTCTTTTGTAAAATCAGGCCATAATTTATCAACAAAAAAAAGCTCTGTATATGCAATTTGCCATAAGAAAAAATTACTTATTCTTTTTTCCCCTCCAGTCCTTATCAATATATCCGGTTCAGGAAAGGGATAAGTCAAAAGCATATTCGAAAAATTTTCTTCATTAAAATCAATATTTAAAGATTTTATTTTATTAGCCGTATATAAAATTTCTTTTCTTGAGCCATAATTAAATGCAACTCCAAGATTAACCTTTACTGGATTTACTTCAATTTTTTCAGAAGTTTCGATCAATCTCACAATATCGTTTGATAAATTTTCTTTAAGAGTAAAAAACTTTAACTTAACACCCTTTTTTGACCATTCCTTTATATATCTCTCAATTCCATCATAAAAAATTTTAAATATGCCTTCTATTTCTTCTTTAGGTCTCTTCCAGTTTTCAGTTGAAAAGGCATAAACACTCAGATATGGAATATTTTTTTCAATAAAAAAGTTTACCATTTCCTGTAGTTTTTTAAATCCTTCAAGATGACCGTTGAAAACTGGAAGAAATCTAGTTTTTGACCATCTTGCATTGCCATCCATTATGATGGCAATATGATTTATTTTAGACATAGTTATACTAAATAATCCCTAAGCTTACGACTCCTGCTTGGGTGTCTTAATTTTCTAAGCGCTTTAGCTTCTATCTGGCGAATCCTTTCTCTGGTAACGCCAAATTCTTTACCCACTTCTTCGAGTGTTCTTGCATGGCCATCAACTAGGCCAAATCTAAGCCTAACCACATCTCTTTCTCTTGGTTGTAAATCCTTTATTACTTCTTCTAAATCTTCTTTCAAAAGACGATATGTTACTGCTTCCATAGGTGATGAAATCGACTCGTCTGCTATAAAATCTCCAAGATGACTATCTTCATCCTTTCCAATAGGAGTTTCGATAGATATGGGTTCTTGAGAAATTCTTTTGATTTCATGAATTTTTTCAACGTTCACTTCCATCTTTTCTGCTATTTCTTCGTCGGTAGGTTTTCTACTCAATTGCTGGCTTAAATTTCTTACGGTTTTTTTGTACTTATTAATAGTCTCCACCATGTGTACTGGTATTCTTATTGTTCTTGCTTGATCTGCTATAGCTCTAGTAACAGCTTGCCTAATCCACCATGTTGCATAGGTTGAAAATTTATAACCCTTTCTATAGTCAAACTTTTCAACAGCTCTTAATAAGCCCATATTACCTTCCTGAATTAGATCAAGAAACAATAAACCTCTTTTTGTATATTTTTTAGCAATTGAAACTACAAGTCTCAGGTTCGCTTCGGCAAGTTTCTTCTTAGCTGCTTCATCACCATGAAATGCCCTCTCAGCCAAATATTTTTCCTCTGAATGCTTTAAAAGAGGTATTTTACCGATTTCTTTAAGATATTGTCTTACTGGATCTTCGACCATAGGAACACGTTCTTCTGGCATAATTAGGACATCTTCTGCTGAAACCGGCTCAGTATCGTTAACAATTTTTAAAAGATCTTGATCCTCATCATCCACATTGCCAGCTTCTATGGACTTTATTATATTATCTAAATCGGACGGTTCCTCTAAATCATCAAAATAATTAGAAAAACTCTTATAAGATTGATCTTCTACATTTGGTATTTGTGGATTTTTTTTAACTTTTTTAGAATTCTTTGGCATTTTTTCACCTTCTAAAATGAAGTTTTAAAAAAATGGTGGGCGAAGTAGGGTTCGAACCTACGACCCCCTGCGTGTAAAGCAGGTGCTCTTCCACTGAGCTATCCGCCCACTTTTTAAGAAGTACATAAAACAAAATGGTACCTCCAAGGGGATTCGAACCCCTGTTTCAGCCTTGAAAGGGCTGTGTCCTAGTCCCCTAGACGATGGAGGCATCGTTAATATTCTACAAAAAAGATAAAAATTGTCAACCATGACAAACTTCTTAATTCTTTTAATATAAATTATAACTTAAAAAAATAAAAAAACCTATTTAAAAATGTATTAAAAAGCCGTAATAAAAATAACTACAGATAGAAATGAATAACACTGTAAATATAACAGGTTTTTTATAATAAAGAGATATTGCACTTATAATCATAACAGAAAAAGTAAATGGGTCAATTATGGTTTGTGGAAAGAATTGAACTCCCAATGACAGGAGGAGAGCAGTTAAAGATGTAATCACTCCGATCATACCTCTATAGAACCAGGTTTTTTTGCTCAACCTATCATAAAACGGATCAATCAGAATTAATAAAATTATAGGCGGTACAAAGGTAAATAAAAATGCTAGCATTGCACCCACAAATCCTCCATAAACATATCCAAGATATCCAGAAAGACATAGAACCGGCCCAGGAGTAATTTGGCTTATAAGAACAGCATCCAGATAAGCATTTTGTGTTAAAAGATTGTTATTAACAACAAAGGTCGCGTGATAAAGAGGTAGGGCAGATTGAGCGCCACCAAAAGCGAGCAAACTAATTTTACTTAAACTAATACAAAAATCAAAAAAATTTGGAAATAAGAAAAAAACAACTAAAAGCATTGTTGTTAATATAAGAAGTACATAAATAATTTCTTTCAAAGAAAGATTCTCAGTTGTATAACTCTTTATTTGGGGTATATCTATTTTAAGCAAAAAAGATCCAAATAAAAACGATAATAAAAATACATAAATAATCTCAACATCGTTTAAAAAGGTAACAAATGAGATAATGAGGAAAATTAACTGTCTTCCAGATTTAACGTATTTTTTATAAAATTGTAAAAAAGCAATAAAAAAGAATGCGACCACAAAGGGTTTTAATCCTCTAAAAACTAGATTTATTACTGTTACATTACCATGTATGTACAAAAATGCAAAGAAAACCATCATTAATATAGAGGGAAAAACAATAGCTAAGGATGATAAAATTCCATACCAAAAACCAAAAGTCCTATATGCTATAAACCCTACAAGATTACTAATAATTGAACCCGGTAAGAACTCTGTAAGAGTAATACCTCTTAAGAATGAATTGTCGCTTACACATGAATATTTTTTTACAAACTCGGTTCTCAGAGTAGGTATCATTGCAACTCCCCCAAATGAAACAGAGCCCAAATACAAACACTTTATAAGAAAATGTAAAGGTGTCGGACAAGAATTAATAACTTTTTTCATGTTTTAGATTTTATCACAAAAACCTCTGCAGCTAAAAAATCTAATCTTAACTACAGAGGCATAAATTAAGCAGATTCTCTGGCAGACTCTTTAGGCAATATAGCTAACAATATAACAGCTACGAGAAGTAAAACTCCTAATAATTTTTTATTTTTTAAAATCCCTTATTTAATATTCTCCTTTAAGAAACCAATAGCGGCAGACCACGATCTCTTATCTGATAGCTTATTATAAGCCACTCCTTTAGATAGATCTGTACCTACTCTTTTGTTGGTAAATGAATGAACGCTATTTCCATAAGAAACAAAAACCCAATCAGCACCAACTTTTCTTAATTCTTCCTGAAACTTTAAAACCTGATCAATAGGCACATGTGGGTCATCCGCACCGTGCAAAGCTAACACCTTAGGTCTAAAATTACCAGGTGTAGCTTCTAATGGGGTATCCAGGCCTGCATGGAAAGTTACAACGTTCCTTATATTAGCACCACTTCTTGCCAACTCTAATGCTACTGTACCACCAAAGCAGTATCCCACAGCTGATATGTTTTTTTTATCAACGATTTCAATTTTTTTAAATTCTTCTAATGAAGCTATAGCTCTCTTTCGCATTAAAAGTCTATCATTTTTATAAATAGAAGACAGTTCAAAAGCCTCTACTTGATCTCTTGCTACTTTCCCATTACCATAAACATCAACAACCAGTACAACAAATCCTTCCTTAACAAAATTCTTCGCTTTTTCAAAAGCAAAATCCCCTACACCTACCCAATCCGAAAATAACAAAATTCCAGGCCTTTTACTTAGTTCGTTAGAATTATAAAAAAATTATAAAAAAGAACACTTTTTAGCGTAGTTTTATCTGAGAAATAAGTAATATTTTTCTTTTTGACATTAACTTCTGAAGATTTGAATGGTTCACATTGATAAACTATTATATCTTTCTTCATTTTTATATTCCCCCTACATATAAAAAAATAAATTGGCGCGCCCGACAGGATTCGAACCTGTGACCTACGGATTAGAAGTCCGCCGCTCTGTCCAACTGAGCTACGGGCGCTTAAACTAACATGGAGCGGGAGACGAGATTCGAACCCGCGACCCTCAGCTTGGAAGGCTGATGCTCTACCGACTGAGCTACTCCCGCCCACATGTTGAGATTATAAACTAAAAAATTAAAATTGCCAACCCCTAAATCTCTACAAACTTACCGTTTTCTACTTGATATACCGTGATCACCTTATTAGTCGTGTCTCCATTTGGAGCAAATGTTGTTTTCCCAAGAACACCAGTGTAATTAGTTTCATCCAAAAGCTTTATAAGCGCTTCACCCTTTGCTGTTGGGTCCTTTTCAAGTGCAGCTGCCAATATTTTTACGGCTTCGTATGCAAATATACCATATGCACCAGGCTCTCCATATTTTGCCTTATAAGCTGCCAAAAAATCTTTAGCATTTGGATTTGTCTCGATATTAAGACCTATATTTGTTATTATATCTCCATTAGCTGCTGCTCCTGCAATCTTTAAGAATTGTGGATCATACAAACCATCTGGACCTACTAAAGGCATCTTCATACCCAAATCTCTCATTTGTTTAGTTATGAGAGCCCCCTCAGGGTAGTAACCACCAAAATAAATAGCGTCTGGTTTAAGAGTTTTAAATTTCGTAAGTATAGCTGAAAAATCCTTTTGATCTTCTGTTACGCCTTCAAATGCAAGAACTTTCCCACCTAATTTCTCAAAGCTATTTTTAAACTCTGTAGCAACTCCCTGACCATACGCAGACTTATCTTGTAAAATTGCTATATTCTTATATCCTTTTTTAAACAAAAAATCAGCAGCAAAACTACCTTGAACGTTGTCAGTTGGAGCCACTCTAAAAATATTCTTTAAACCTTGTTGGGTTAGTTCAGGATTTGTAGAAACAGTGAGCATTGGAACATTAGCTTGGGCATAAATTTTAGATGCAGGTATGGAACAACCAGAATTAACGTGGCCTATAACAGCTATAATGCTTGGATCGCTAACAATCTTTTGAGCTACCGATACAGCTTGTTTTGGATCCGCTGCATCGTCAAATATTACAGCTTCAAGTTTCTTCCCCTTAATCCCTCCCTTTGCATTAATTTCATCAATAGCCAAAAGCGCAGAATTCTTCCAATCTTCTCCATATTTCGCTTGCGCACCCGTCATTGGACCTACTACTGCAACTTTAATCGTAGAACTTGCAGCCTTTTGCTGAGTTCCAGCACAACCGGCCAACAGCAAACCCACTCCCAATAAAGCTAGAAACGAAAACAAAAATTTCTTGTACTTCAAAAACAAATTAGCACCCCCTAAAATAAAATATTTAATATGTCAATGCTAATATTCTATTATAATTTCTTTTTATTTGATAATATATAAATATTTTTTATATTCTTACTATAAGCCAAGAGCTGTTTTAATTATGTTTGGATTTTCTTTTAATCTTCTTCTAACATAAGACAACCATTCTTTACCATATGGTACATATATTCTAAGCCTATGTTTTTTAGCAAGTATGAAATCTCTTAATTTTTCGCCTATTCCCAATAGCATCTGAAATTCATATTCATTTGGCTGCAAATTGTACTTTCTAATTAGTTTCATTGCATGAAAAATTAATTTCTCATCATGAGTCGCAATGCCCACATATGCCTTATTCTCAAAAAGTTTTTCTAAACAATAAATGTAATTTTCATTAATTATTTCAGGATTTTTATATGCAATTTTATAAGATTCCATGTAGATGCCTTTACAAAGTCTTATATTCAGATCTTTATCTGAAAGTTTATCAATATCGTCAACTGTTCTTCTTAAATATGCCTGTAAGACAGTCCCAACATGACCTGGAAATTCTTCTCTTAAAAGCTTATACATCTTCAACGTATCACTTGTATATGGAGAATTTTCCATATCAATTCTTACAAAATTGTCCAACTCTTTAGCTCTCTTTACTATTTTTCTTATATTTTCATAACAAAGAGCCTTATTTATAGCAAGACCCATCTGGGTGGGTTTTAACGAAAGATTTGCGTTAAGAGACTCTTTTTTAATAGTTTCAAGTACTTTAATACATTCATTTCTAAAGAATATGGTTTGATCCTCGTTATACACAGATTCACCCAATACATCAATAGTAGACATTATCCCCTTAGAGTTCAAATCAACCGTAGTCTTAACTGCGTCAGAAAGAGACGTACCAGCAACATACTTCTTTGAAAAAAAATCAATTATTTGTTCTGGAACATAGTCAATCGTGTTCGAAATAGTAAAATTAAAAATATTATTCAGCATTATCTTTCCTCCATAAAAGGGTATTCGAAATGTTCTGGGGGGTTAAAAGTTTCTTTAACAGACCTTGCACTTGTCCATCTAATGAGGTTTAACAAGCTGCCTGCCTTATCGTTCGTCCCACTTGCTCTAGCTCCACCAAAGGGTTGCTGACCTACAACCGCACCTGTTGGCTTATCGTTAATATAAAAATTACCAGCACAAAACTCAAGAATTTCAGTTGCAATATTTATAGCATTTCTGTCTTGGGCAAATATAGCACCAGTTAGCCCATATATACTTGTTTTATCACATAAATAGAGCGTTTCTTCAAACTTATCATCATCATAAGGATAAAAAGTCACCACAGGACCAAAAATCTCTTCTTCCATAGTTTTAAAGTGAGGGTTTTTAGTGACTATAACGGTAGGTTCTATAAAATATCCCACACTATCATCACATTTCCCACCAAATAAGATCCTGGCTTCGTTGTGATTTTTTGCATAATCGATATAAGATCTTATTTTATCAAATGATTCTCTATTTATAACTGCATTTATAAAATTTGTGAAATCTTCAGGAGTTCCCATTTTTATCTTGCTTAGTTCATTAAGAAAATCGTCTTTAAAGCCATTAAAAATTGATTTTGGCATATAAACTCTTGAAACAGCAGAACACTTTTGACCTTGATACTCAAAGGAACCTCTAATAATTGCAGTAATTAAACTCTTAGTGTTAGCAGAATTATGAGCAAAAATAAAATCTTTACCACCAGTTTCCCCAACAATTCTTGGATAGGTTATATAATTCGAGATATTATTGGCTATTGTTTTCCACATATAGTTAAAGGTTTCATAACTTCCTGTGAAATGAAGACCAGCAAATTCTCTTGAAGAGAAAACTAAATCTCCTATATCAGAACCCCTAGCAGGCACAAAATTTATTACTCCATCTGGCAAACCTGCCTCTTGAAGAATCTTCATAAACAAATAAGAAGGATAAACAGCACTAGAAGCTGGTTTCCAAATTGAAACATTCCCCATTATGACCGGTGCAGTTGGCAAATTACCAGAAATCGAAACAAAGTTAAATGGAGGAACTGCAAATACAAATCCTTCAAGAGGTCTGTATTGCATTCTGTTCCAAAAACCTTTTGGCGAAATGGGCTGATCTTCATAAATTTTCTCAGCAAATTTTACGTTAAATCTCAAAAAATCAATAAGTTCACAAACACAATCTATTTCAGCTTGAAATACATTCTTGCTAATTGAAAGCATTGTTGTGGCATTCATTAGGTATCTATACTTTGTGCTTAAAAGTTCTGCTGCTTTTAAAAAAATTGCTGCTCTTTCTTGAAAATCAACTTTTGCCCAATTTTTTTTTGCTTTCATTGCCGATTCGATTGCTAACTTGATTTCTTCCTTGCTAGCCTGATAATATTGACCAAGAACAACATCGTGTTGATGTGGACATCTAACATCTATTTTATTTTCGGTCTTAACTTCTTTTCCATCAATAATTAATGCCATTTCAACCTTTTTTGAAGCTACGTCTTTTAATGCTAATTTTAATTTATCTCTTTCTTTACTTCCCACCCCATAATCATAAACAGGTTCATTAACAGGTTCTGGAATCCTTGCTATACAATTTTTCAAACTCAATCCTCCTTAAAATTGATTATTAAAAATAAATTTTATTAATATTATAATTTATTTATTGGATTAATATCAATATCGAAATTTTTAAATGCTCTTAAATACTCCCTTTTTAGCTCTTCATATACTAAATGAGTATATATTTGAGTAGTAGAAATTGACTCATGACCCAATATTTCCTGTATCGTTTTAATGCTTGCTCCACCAGAGAGCAAATGTGTTGCTAATGAATGTCTAAAAATATGAGGATGTAATTCCAAATTTAAGAAGTTGCCTACTTTCCTACACATTTTCCATATATATTGTCTTGAAAGAGGCCTTCCTTTTGAATTAACAAAAATATTCTCACATTTGGGTTTCAAATTTTCTTGTCTAAAAATTAAATATGAATTAAACAAGTCTAAAATATCGTGATGAAAAGGGATAATTCTTTCTTTTGATCCTTTTCCAAAAACTCTTATATCCATAGTTTCAAAATTAACACTATTAATCTTTAGATTTAAGAGCTCTGAAATTCTCATACCGGTAAAATACAACATCTTAAAAATAAGTAAATCTCTGATGGTAAATGGCTTTGAATTAGAAACAAAATTAAAAATATTTAAGACATCCTCCCTAGATAAAAAAAACGGCAATCTTTTCTCTTTTTTAGGTAAAACAATATCAGGAATTTTACCTTTATAATAGCCTTCCTGAAATGAAAAGATAAAAAATTGTTTTATTGCTACCAATTTTCTTTCAAGAGATGAGGCTTTATAATTGTTTGAAATTAAATGATTTGAATAATATAATAATAGCTTTTCAATATCAGCTATATCGCTTACTTTATCCTTTACAACGTCGAAAAAGGATTTCACATCACTTCTGTATGAATTTACAGTATTCTCAGAGTATCCTCTTATAAAAAATAGATAACTTACAAAAGCGTTTAGGGCCTCACTGCCTTCTTGTAAGATAAAGGACTGCAAGCACTGTTTTGGCGTCTTTAATCTTCCCCTCTAAAACCATCTTCTCAAGTTCTTTGATATTAAATTTTACTACATTAATTAACTCATCTTCATCAGGATCAGCGCCAACATATTCCAGATCTTCACAAACCATAATGTGCATATATTCGTCAGTAAATCCTGGAGTCGTATACATAGAAAATATCCTTTTGACACTTTTAGCTCTATATCCTGTTTCTTCAATAAGTTCTCTTACTGCACCATCTTCAGGAGATTCACCAGGATTCAGTTTCCCAGCAGGAATTTCTAACAGTTTTTCATGAGGAGCATATCTAAATTGTTCAACTAATAAAATCTCTTCTTTATTAGGTAAAGCAATTATACCTACAGCATTAGAAAATTCAACTACCTCCATCCATGTTCTGTGCTGCTTTGATCCTTTTTTAATTTTTATCCACTCTCTTCTCACTTTAATAATTTTCCCACTATATACATACTCTATATAAGTTTTATCTTCTTTTTCTTTCACATTATGACACTCCCTTTACATTAATAAAGTAAGACTCTTATTCATTCCTACAAAGCATGGCCTTTTTATGAGCACTAAAACCTTCTACCTCAGCTATTAAAGAGGCATCTAAAAGATTTTTTAGAGCATCTTTAGTTTTTATTCTGGAGAAATTTGTTCTTTTTAGAAAATCATATACGTTTATCCCAGAAAAATAACGTGCACTACCCGAAGTTGGCAAAACATGGCTTGGTCCTAAAATATAATCTCCAAATGGTTCACAAGTCAGACTCCCCAAAAAAACTGTACCTGCATTTTGAACCTTGTCAAAAAGCTCATCAGGATTTTCACAAGCAATTTCTAGGTGCTCAGGAGCCAAGATATTTGAAATACTTATCGCATCTTCAAGGGTAGGGGCAAAACCAAAAAAGGAATTTTGGAGTGAAGATTCTACAATATGCTTGTTCAAAACTTTAAGAGAATACTCTTTAACTTTTTCCATTACTTCATTTAAAAAACCGATTTCATTTGATATCAGACCAGTTTTTGCATTTTTATCGTGCTCTGCTTGCGACAAAAAATCCCATGCAATCCAGGACGGATTCGTTTTGCCATCAGAAACTATTAATATTTCAGAAGGACCTGCTATCATATCAATAGCTACTTCTCCAAAGAAATATTTTTTGGCAAGACTTACATAGTCATTACCAGGCCCAAATATCTTGTCAACTTTTTTAATCCCCAAACCCAAAGCCATGGAAGAAATAGCCTGAACACCAGAAAGCTTTACAATCTTAACTTTCTTGCTATTACAAGCAAGAACAGCTGAAGCTATATATGGATTTATTTTTCCCCTGTTTGGTTTAGAGCATACATAAATATTGTCCACTCCCGCAACATCAGCAACAATAACTGTCATTAGAATTGTAGATGGGTAAGCTGCCAATCCCCCTGGTACATATATACCTACATTTTCAATTGGAGTCCATTTAAACCCTGATTCCGACTCTTCTGTTTCATACTTAAAGGATTTAATTTTAATGCTCTCATGATATCTCTTTATCCTTTTGGCAGAATGCTTTAAAGCGTTAGAAACATCAACAGGCACAAGTCTTGCCTGAGAAACTATTTCTTCTTCTGAAGCTATTAAACCAGAGGATAAATCATAATCATCAAATTTTTTAGAATATTCTTTTATAGCTTCAAGTCCCCTTGTTTTAATGTCATTTATTATTGCTTTTACTTCATCAAAAATTTTGTTATCTTGAAAATAAGACCTCCTTTTCCATAATCTTTGAAGTTCTGCCTCCTTTTTTAATAAAAGAAAATCATCAATAAATATCATCAAGAACCTCCTTAACACGCAAAATAAATTCATTTATCTCTTTTCTCTTAAGTCTATACTTAGCATCATTTACCACTAAACGAGAAGTAGAAAACAAAATAGTTTCGATTTCTATAAGATTATTAGCTTTAAGGGTATTGCCAGTAGAAACGAGATCGATTATTGCATCAGATAAACCTACAATAGGCGACAACTCCACAGATCCTCCAAGTGGGAAGATTCTAACTTGAATTCCTTTTTCTATAAAAAATTTTTTTGAGAGGTTTTGATATTTAGATCCAACTTTAATAAAGGAGTGAAAATCTTCAACAGATCTATAAGGACTAAAACCTGGCACAGCAACTGACAACCTACATTGTCCATAACCTAAATCTAAGATCTCAAAACAAGACATTGAAGTTTCTTCAATTACATCTTTACCGATAAAAGCAACATCAACAACTCCTTCTTCTACATAAAGAGGCATATCAAATGGTCTTACTATTATCAAAGACAGTTGTTGATTTGAATCTTCTATTAAAAGTTTCCTGCCAAAATCTGAAGGAATCTTGTACCCACAATTTTTCAATAATTTTAAAGACGGATCAAACAAAACTCCCTTTGGCACAGCAATTTTAAGCATTAACAGAAGGTCATCCTTTCTTTGTTTTCATTATGGGTATCAACAATCCATCCAGATACCCCTGATGATTCTAATTTTGATATATAAACCAACCTTTTAGCCCTCTTATTTTTTGAAAACTCCAAAGCTTCGTTAAACTCTCTATTCTTCAAATCTATTTCCACCCTTATACACTGGTCTCTATAGGAAGCAGCCAAATTCCATACCCAGTGTAAAGGTATTCCATCATTAAAGCATAAAAGAACGTCAATATTTATGGGTTTAAGATAATTTGCTTTCAAAACCCCATAAATCTTATCTAAATCAATACCAAATCCTGAAGAAGGACAATCAAAACCAAATAGAGAATATAAATCGTCATATCTGCCGCCACCACCAATAGAACTTGGTAAACCTGGAACAAAGACTTGAAAAATAAAACCAGTATAATAAGAAATTTCGTTAATCAACGAAAGATTAATATAGTGCTTTACACCTGCATTTTTAATTTCATTACTTATTTTCTCTAAATTTTTAACTGAAGGATGCAAAAATTCGGGAACTAAATCAATTTTTGAAAAAACCTCATCGGGTGTTCCTGAAAGCCCTGGAAGATTTTTAATAAAGTTTGAAATTTTAGAATCCTTAATCTCATTTGAAATACAGTACAGTGCTACCCAGTCTTTCTTTAAGAAAGCTTCAAATAAGCTCTTCTTGTGATTCTTAAGAATATTTAGGCTCAAAAGCTCCTTTAATATTTCAAAATTTCCAATTTCAAGATAAATCTCATTAAAGCCAATCTCTTTCAAAGTCATAAAAATTAAAACTGCCAGTTCCACATCAGCTAAAGTTTGTTTATCAGCACCTATAATTTCAACACCACATTGTCTTATTACGCTATGCTCTGAAGTAACTCTAAATACATCTGATAAATAAAAATATTTTAATGGAAAAGTGAAATTTCTCTTTCTGGCAGAAACCATTCTTGCAATTGAAACCGTTAAATCTGGGCTAAGAACACTAACTCCTCCAAATCTATCAATAAATCTAATTGTTTTCTCTATTAATTTTTCGTCAAGGGCTACCTGTAATTTGTCCCAATTTTCAAGAACTGGGATTGAAACCATAACAAACCCATTTCTCTCCCAAAACCTTTTAATTTTTTCTTCTATTAAGTTTCTACATAAAACTTCTTCTGGGAGCATATCTACAGATCCAGAAAGCGAATTATTCACAATCAAATATCTCTCCTTTAATTTTGATAAATAGATTTACTATTCTTTACAACTGTTTTAATTATATAATTATTTTTTTTAATTAACTATTTTCTTCAAGCCAGCATTCTATGCCCCTAAATTTACCAATTCTTTCAACAATATTGTTTTCTATATTGACAAAGTAATTTGAATCTGCCAGACAAAGTTTTTCTACGTTTTCGTCCACAAAATGAATAATTAATGGTATATCGCCCTTTGCAACCAAAAGCTCTTCTTTTAATCTCATTAAAGCGCTTTCTGAACAAAGTTTCCTATAAAATTTAATATGAAATATCTTTTTGTTAATCTTTCCTATTTGATCAATAATTATTCTTGATCCCTCATCCCTTTTTATAAGTCTTCCCTCAACCCAAACAATATCATTTTCTTTTATTTCATCAATAACAGCTTTGTCCTTCTTAGAATAGATACACTCTACACTTCCAGTTAAATCTTCAATGTTTAATACAAAAAAGAAAGAACCATCTTTTTTAAAAACTTGTTTTTTATTAAAAACTATTCCACAAATTTTTACCTTCTCAACATCTAGTTCGTTTAGAGAAGAAATATTAAAATTTGAAATGCTATTTATCAAAAATTTATAAGGCTTAAGTGGATGTCCGCTAACATAAAGTCCAAGAACTTCCTTTTCAAATGAAAGCTTTAAACTTGGGTCAAAGTCCCTTTTGGGAATAATTTCAATATCGTTATCAAGATAAAGCTCCTCTTCGTCAAAAGCTTCATTAAATAGGCTATGTTCATTGTCCGTTTTGGCGCTTTTCTTTACTAATGCCAGAACTTCATCTAACTGATCTAAAAGATTGAGTCTATCTTTATACAGATTATCAAGTGCACCAGCTTTTATTAAATTTTCATAAATCTTTTTATTTACAGACTTTGAACTGGTTCTATAGATAAAATCTCTTAAACTTTTAAAATTTCCATCTGTAAGTCTACTTGTTAATATAGTATCAATTGCAGCCTTACCAACACCTTTAATTGCAGAAAGACCAAATCTAATTTTGTTTCCTATTACAGTAAAATTTTCCCCGCTTTCGTTTACATCAGGAGACAAAACTTCCACACCAAACTTTTTTGCTTCCTTGATATATTCAGCAACTTTATCAGTATCAGAGGATACAGAAGAAAGCAAAGCAGCCATATATTCAGGAGTATAATAAACCTTTAACCAGGCAGTTCTATATGTAATAAGAGCATAAGAAGCGCTATGAGATTTATTAAAGCCATACTCAGCAAATTTTGCCATATCATCAAATATTTTTTCAGCTTGATCCTTTGAGATTAACCCTTTATTTATAGCCCCCTCAACGAACTTAGGTTTTTGGGCCGCCATCACCTCTGCTTTTTTCTTACCCATAGCTCTTCTTAAAAGATCCGCTTCACCTAAAGAAAATCCTGCCAGTATGCTTGCAAGCTGCATTATCTGTTCTTGATAAATCATAACACCATAGGTTTCAGAAAGAACTGGTTCAACATCTTTATGGATAAAAACAACAGGCTCTTTTTTGTGCTTTCGTCTAATAAATTGTTCTACCATTCCAGAATTCATCGGACCAGGTCTATAAAGAGCAAGTATTGCTATTAGATCCTCAAATTTATCAGGTTTAACTTCTTTTAAAAGTTGTTGCATTCCAGAACTCTCTAGCTGAAACACTCCAAGAGTTTCTCCCTTTTCTAACAGTTCATAAACTTTCGGGTCATCAAGGGGAATGCTTTCTATATCTACCTTTATACCCCTAGTTTTTTCAATTAATTCTAGAGTTTTCCCAATTACTGTTAGGTTTCTTAATCCTAACAAATCCATCTTTAAAAATCCTGATTTTTCTACGTCTTCCATAGGCCATTGCGTTACCGGAACATCGCCTTCAGATGGTCTTTGTAAAGGTATTAAATCATAAATAGGAAAGGGTGATATCACCACACCAGCAGCATGAACAGAGCTGTGACGTGTTAGCCCTTCTAGCTTTATGCTTTTTTCCCAAAGTTCTTTCAGAGAAGGGTTAGAATCTAAAAATTGTTTTACTTCATGTAATTCCTGTGCTTCTTTCAAAGTTGCTTGAGAACCAGGTTTGTTTGGAATTAATTTTGCTAGTTTATCAACAATACTAAGTGGCTTACCTAATGTTCTTCCAACATCTCTAACTACTGCTCTTGCGTTCATAGTTCCAAAAGTACCAATTTGGGCTACATTTTCTTGACCATATCTTTTAACCAAATAATTCAGAACTTGTGATCTCTTCTCGATACAAAAATCAACATCAATATCAGGCGGATTTACCCTCTCCGGGTTTAAGAATCTTTCAAAAAGCAAATTATATTTCAAAGGGTCAATGTCAGTTATTCCAAGAACATATGCTACCAAACTCCCAGCAGCAGAACCTCTACCCGGACCAACTTGAATTCCATTTTCTTTTGCATAATTAATATAATCTGATACTATTAAAAAGTAACCTTCATAGCCAGTTTTCTGGATAATATCAAGCTCATATTTTAGACGATCTTTAATTTCTTTAGTAATATTGCCTTTGTATCTTCGATTTAAACCTTTTTCAATCAATAAGTTTAAATATTCTTTCTCAGTTTTCCCCTCAGGACAGGGGAACTTTGGAACTGTCACATTTCCAATTGGTAATTCCAGATTACATTTATCTGCAATTATCAAAGTATTCTCAATAGCTTCTTTGCAGTAAGAAAAGAGCTCTTTCATTTCTTCAGCATTTTTAAAATAAAGAGAATCAGTATTAAATTTCATTCGATTTTCATCCTGAATTGTTTTTTTTGTTTGAATGCAAAGCAGCACATCATGAAATTCAGCATCCTCTTTATTAGTATAATGTGAGTCGTTAGTAGCTATTAATGGAATTTTTAAATCCTGTGACATATTTATCATTACAGGAATTAATCTTTTCTCTTCAGGTAATCCATGATCTTGAATTTCAAGATAAAAGTCGTCACCAAACTGTTCCTTAAAGGTTTTTGCGAGCTCAATAGCCCGATCCTTATTGTTAGAAAGAATTAGCTGAGGTATTCTACCATACATGCATGCGCTAGAAACCAACAAACCCTCTTTGTATTCAAATAAAGTTTTTAAATCAATTCTTGGTTTATAGTAAAAACCTTTAAGAAAGCCAAAGGATACCAATCTAACCAAATTTTTATAGCCTTCAAAATTTTTTGCAATAAGAATTAAATGGGATAAATAGGATTCATCATTCCCATTTGTTTTTGTCTGTCTGGTCATATCATCCGTGATATACATCTCACAACCAAGTAATGGTTTTATTTCATGTTTTTTTGCTAAAGAATAAAACTTAAGAGCACCATACATATTTCCATGATCAGTAAGTGCAAGAGCTTGCATGTTATCATTTTTTGCTTTGAGAATTATATCCTCTAACCTACTTGCCCCATCCAGCAAGCTGTATTCACTGTGTACGTGAAGGTGAACAAAACTCATATCAATTAGCCTTTGTAGAAAATTCTACAAAACCTAAGTTCCTATCATAAACAATTTTCCATAAACCATTTTCTTTTCTTAAAACATATTGTGTCATTTTCCTATCTCCTCCTATTAAGGTTACAAGAACATTAACATAAGCCTCATTACCAAAATTTTTAACATCAACTACTCTATATCTTACTTCCTGATATATGTTTTTTGCCCATCCACTATAAGCAATTCCATACAATTCTTTTTTAAAGACAGATGGATAATTAGTATATATTTCATAAAAATCATCATTTTTTTTACCATCTAGGTACTTTTCAACAACAAAACTTGGGGTTTCAGAACTTATATAATATTTTGGCCCTACCTGATTAATAAACCAATAAAGAGGCAAAAAAATTACTATAAACATTGCTATTAAAATCTTAAACAGTCTTTTAATATGCCACCACAATTTACTTATCATATTTCAAACACCATAATTTTTATCATATATTAAAATAAGTAACACCCCATTTTTAAACCAAAAATTTGCTTTTTCGAAGCTTTTTAATTCTTATATCTTTTATCAAATTTTCAAATTCATTTAAATCGAGAGAATTCACAATATCGTAACTTTTTAAATAAGACTTTCTTGCAGTCATTACAGAACAATAAAATCTTATATCATATTGTCTAAAATTATGTAGATCAGTGTTTACTGCATATAAATTTTTAAATTTATCCTTATAGGTTTTAATCGAAGCACAATCCAAATCCAACCGGGCTGGATTTCCATTTATTTCAATTATAGTATTATATTCAGAAGCAAGTCTTAACAATTTATTAATGTCAACCTTATAAATTGGCAGGAAGCCAACAAGCCTTCCGCTTATATGGCCAATCATATGAACATAAGGATTCTTTATGGCTTTTTCAAACCTAAAGGTCATAGCACCTGCATCTAAGTCATAATTTTGATGCACTGATGCAATAACAAAATCTAGATTCTCTAAAACCCAATCGGGATAGTCTAAAGATCCATCTTCTAATATATCAACTTCAGCTCCTTTGAATATCTTAAATTTTTCTATCTTCTTGTTTAATTTATCTATTAACTCATTTTTCTTAATCAAAGTGTCTATATCTAATCCTCTACCTTGTGAAAGAGAAACCGAATGATCAGTCAAAACTATATATTGAAAGCCTCTAGACATATAAAAATTTACTAATTCTTCTATTGAATGAGCGCCGTCACTATAATTTGTATGAATATGTAGATCAGATTTAATATCAGTAAAATTCACAACATTTAAGTCTTTACTATCTTTGAACAGTTCACGTTCGCCACATCTTAATTCAGGATAAATATAATTAAAACCTAATTTTTTATATACATCCTCCTCACAATTAATTTCTATTTTTTTATTGTTAATAAAGAAATTATGTTTAAAAGTCTTAAAGGATTCAAATTTTTGTTTTGCAAGTCCAATTAAAATTTCGTTATGTCTCAGGGTCCCGGTCAAAAACCATTTTTGAATTATAAAGTTTTTATCTGGCAAATATATTTTTACTTCTAACTGGCTTTCCTTATCATAAAACAATATATAAACATTTGTTTTGTAAAGGTATTTAAAACTTCCTAAGTCAAAACATTCAAAATTAGAATCCCTTCTAGAAATCAATTCTACTGGATAGATCATTTCATCAAATCTTAAAAGCGAACCAACAGGTTCTAATAAGGGATAAACTTTTTTCAATTTTTCATAACACCTAATAGCTCTTCCTATAGGCTTTCTGGAACTCTTGAAATAGAAAAGATAGAACTCATAAAATTTCGTTTCATCTAGATAATTATTTAAAGTTTTTCTAAACTCTTTAAAAGAATGAAAAGCTTTAAAAAAAGATATAGGACCAAATATGTTATATTTAGCTAAAATTTCTTCCTCCAAAATGCTACCACAAAATTTAAAAAGGGCTTTATTAAAATTATTAATTTTATTTAGTTCTATTTCCTCGTCTATTTTCAAACTAGCAAACATTTTTCTTAATTTTAGTTTCATATCTGCTGGAAGCAAGTTGTTGTTTTCTCCAAAAACTGTAATATAAGATTCTTTATTCCATTTTAAAACAATGTCAAATGCTTTGTAAAAAGTAGAAATATCTTTAACCTTAATTAATTGGTGAAAATCAATTATATTTTTTAGCCTTCTGGCCACATCAGCAGATCTTTGATTACTCTTATACTTTAATTTTTCCATGGTAAAAAGAAGTTAAAGGGAAGATGTTTAAAAAAGTTACTATTTATTTCTAATAAATAGTGTGTAGTTAAAGAATTTTTCCATTGATTTGAAAAAAGCATATACATATTTGCCCAATCTAAAGACTTAATTATTAAACTTAACATTAAAATAGATAAAAGAACGTTCAAAAAACCGGCAATAAAAGAATTTTTAGATATTCTGCTAATACCTAAAATATCAGCTACCAACAATAAAAATTTACCAACTAAAGCATTAAGCATAAGAAGAGTAAAAATAAAAGAAATACTTATAAGGCATTTACCATTAAATAATAAAGCTTTTGAAAAAAAAGCCTCAGCAATGTTCATCAAGTGAGGAGTAAGATACAAAGATAAAAAAAAGGCAAACAAGAAAGTAAAAACAACTATTAAGCCAGTTTTATAACCACTAAAATAAGATAGTATGATTACAATTAATATTAATAAGTCAATAAGATTCATAGTTTAAACTTCGCCTCACTAAAGAAATAAAGAAGGAATTTAACTATTAATTATTTACACTTCTAATTTGAATGCCCAAGCTATCCTTCAATTTTTTTATTATTTTTTCTATCCACTCGGTTATTTCTTCATTAGATAAAGTCTTTTCTTCACTTCTAAACCTTAGACTTAAAGTTATACTTTTCATATCTTCAGGTATACCTTTTCCTTGATAAACGTCCAAAATAGTTATGTTTTCCAGTATCGGGCAATTCAACATTTTAATTTCATTTCTAATTTTAGAATAAAATATTTCTTTTGATACAAGTATCGAAATATCCCTGGTTGCTGCTGGAAAAACTGAAAAAACGTGTTTAGTGTTCTTAAATTCTAACAGATCAAGGAATTTATCAATAAAGAGCTGCGCATAAAAAAGTGTTTGATTTATTTCCCAATTATGTAAAATTCTCGGATTAACTTCACCTATCTCTAATACCTTCTTATCTTTAACTACAAATGAACATGAAATAGATGGATGAAATACATAGCTTACATCAGAAGAAATTTCCCAATCTATTATTCCAAAAGATCTAAAGAAATTCTCAAAAATCCCTTTAAATGGATAAAAAGACCAATTCTTATCTTCAACATATAATCTCCATGGATCTAATTGTCTTTTACCTGTAGCAATTACACCTAAAAGGTTTTCTTCTGAAAAGGAGTTGTTTACTTTTTTAAATACCTTTCCTACTTCAAAAAAGGAAATATCATAAATTTGTCTATTCAAATGTCTTTTTAAAAGCATTGTTAAGGGTTCTAGCATTGAAGTCCTTAAAACACTATGTTCTTCAGAAAGTGCAGACAAAACTTTTATAACTCTATCTTCAATAAAAGTTGCTTTATCTGTATCCTGCATTGAAATTGTGTTTGTTTTTAAAACGTCTTCCATAGATATTAAACTATCGCTAATTGATTCTGTAAAGCCATTGTTTGCAAAATAACTCTTAATTCTATTAATAAGTTCTATCCTTTTGGGCAAAAAACCAGGCATAGGTTCACCCGGTAAAGTAGATGGGATTTTTTCAAATCCTTGAAATCTTGCAACTTCTTCAACTAAATCTTCCGCCTCTTTAATGTCCAATCTATAAGTAGGACTGGTTACCTTAAATAATCTATCTTTACACTCTACTTTAAAGCCAAGTTTTTGAAGAGATTCCTGAATATCAGTCTTAGAAAAGGTTGTTCCTAGCATATAATTAACTTTCTCAGGAACCAGAAAAATCTCTTTTGAACTTTCAGGTAATTTTCCATCAATTTCAATCTTTTTGTGTAAAATACCCCCTGAAGTCGATGCTATCATTTTAGAAGCAAAGGATATTATTTCAGATACATCTTTCCAATATAGACCCTTTTCAAACCTAATAGAAGCTTCAGTTCTAATACCCAATCTTCTCGATGTCCTTCGAATGTTTATATGGTTAAAGATAGCCGCTTCAAGAAAGACATCAGTTGTAGTACTTGATATTTCCGAGTTACCAGCTCCCATTATTCCTGCAAGACCTATTGGGCCTGATTCGTCTGCAATTACTATATCATTTTCATTTAATATAACTTCTGATCCATCTAATAATGCCAGGCTTTCATCATCAAATGCACGCCTTACAATAACTCTTTTGTTTATTTTATTCATATCAAATGCATGCAAAGGGTGTCCAAGAAGAAACATTACATAGTTCGTACAATCCACAACATTATTAATTGGTCTTATACCAACTTTTTTTAACCTTTCAGCTACAAAGGGTGAAGATGGTTTAATTGTTACACCTTCAATCCACTGACCTAAATAAACCATACAACCTTCTGGAAAGTCAATTCTAACCTTAATAGGAGAGAGATCGTTAGAATATTTACACTCAAAATCTTTAATTTTAACCATTAACCTTAATTTAGCACCAATCTCCCTTGCAACGCCAACAACGCTCATCAGATCGGGCCTATTTGCAGGAATCGAGAGATCAAGCACATAATCTTTCTCGCCCAAGATAGACGCCAGATCTGATCCTATCTGAAACTTTTCATCATTTAAAATCATAATACCAGAATGATCTTTCCCAAAACCCAACTCATTAGGGGAGCAAAACATCCCCTCTGATAAAATTCCCCTTAGTTTTGTTTTTTTTATCACAGTACCAGTTGATAGTCTTGAACCGTGAAGAGCAACGGGTACAATATCACCAACACTTAAATTAGTTGCGGCTGTTACAATTCTTTTAACTTCCCTTCCAAGATCCACGTCTACAACAAAAAGTCTATTTGCATCAGGATGTTTTTCGTGATTAATAATCCTTCCAATTACTACCTTATTAAAATCGGTTTTTACTTCGTCTATTTGTTCTACTTCTATGCCTGAACTTTGTAATATATCTGAAACAATACGTTCATCTAAAGATTCTTCAAGAATTTCGCTTAGCCATGACAGAGAGACTTTCAAAACAACAAAACCTCCTCTAACAAATATTAGAATTAAATTTACTACAATCTAGCTTCCAATAAAAGAATGAATGAACCTTATATCATTATCATAAAACATCCTTATATCGTTTATAGAATATTTAAGCATTGCTAATCTTTCAGGCCCCATCCCAAAAGCAAAACCCTGCCACTCTTCAGGGTCATAACCTACGTTTCTTAATACATTTGGATGAACCATTCCAGCTCCCAATACTTCCAACCAGCCAGTATGACTACAGATGGTACACCCTTTCCCCTCGCAGAAAATACACTTTATGTCAACCTCTGCGCTTGGTTCGGTAAATGGAAAATAACTAGGCCTAAACTGTATTTCGCATTTTTCACCAAAGAAAGATTTGGCAAAATATTCTAATGTTCCTTTTAGATTAGCAAATGTAATTCTTTTTCCAATAGCCAAGCCTTCCACTTGGTGAAATACAGGAGAATGTCTTGAATCCTTTGCATCTCTCCTGTAAGTTTTACCGGGCGCAATTATCCTGATTGGAGGCCTTAATGATTGCATTGCCCTAATTTGAACAGGCGATGTATGAGTTCTTAACAAAAAATCATTTGATAGATAAAATGAGTCTTGCATTTCTCTTGCGGGATGGTCTTTGGGTATATTTAAGGCCTCGAAGTTATAATAATCACTTTCTATTTCAGGCCCTTCAAATATTGAATAACCGATACCAACAAATATGTTTATAATTTTATCAATTACTTTCGTTAATGGATGTAGAGTACCAACGTTTCTACAATCACCTGGTAAAGAATTGTCAATTTTTACTTTTGATAAATTATTATAGATTTCGCGTTCTTTAATCATTTTTAGTTTTTTGTCTCGTACTTCATTTATAAAAGCTTTAATACTATTTAGCTCTATTCCCATTTTTTTCTTTTCATCTGGAGCTAAATCTTTCATTTTGGTAAAAAGCTCATTAATTAAACCTTTTCTTCCAAGGTATTTTGAATATATTTTCAATACTTCTTGGCTGGAAGAAGCTCTTTCTATCTCTTCCATAGCCTCATTTTTCAAAAACTCTAAAGACAAAGCAACTCCTCCTTACAATAAAGAAATAACTTATAAGCATTTAATCTGGTAACATTGAGCTTGGTGATCCAGGGAAATAAATTGGGATCGAAGAGAGTCTCCACTCATTATCTTCTACATACATTGTTATAGTCTTAACTATATCAAATTTTTGATTGTTCTCGGTAAATGTAATCTTCGCATTAATTTCAGCATAACCTCTGGCAGTTTTAAATACTGCTTTTGATAATTTAAAAGATACAAGCCTTAAGCCACCAGCTTCGGCCTTTTTAAATTCGCTTACAAAGGTATCCTTAGAAATTATCTTTTTATCACCTTTTAAAAGATACTGATACATTTTATCATAATCACCCTTCATCCAATCAGAAAAGTAATCCTTTAGCGCATCTGTAGCTGTACCATGTGTAAAAATTACTGTTCCTTCTAGGCTTGGATTTGATTCAGGTCCGGCAAATGAACTACTTTGGAAAAGCAGAATAACAAAGGAAATAACTAAAAATAAAAGTAAATTTCTCATATTATCACTCCTTCTTTTGGATTTCACGAATATCTCTCAACGGTAAAAGTAAAGTACTCACATGGTAAATCATTAAATATGCCCGCCTTCATCTTAACTATTCTAATTTGATCCTCTACGCTATCAACGCCCTCTAAATCAGGAAGGAGTAAGGCTTGCTTAGAACCTTGTTTCACTATAATTCCGTTTATTTTCGGGTTCAATTTGTTTAAGTCCTTCACAGGAGAAATTTCAGACAAGACATCTACTTTATATTCTAATAAGTTTAGCTCTTCAACCCTAACTGGTTCAAACCTTGGATCCCTAGTTGCTGCGCTTATTGCGTTTTCTATTATCTCTTCGTATAGAGAATCATGCAAGGGAAATATAGTACCAATACATCCTCTTAACTCTTTATTTTTATAAATCGTGCAAAAGCATGCACTCTTTCTTTCAAATAGCGGAGATTTTTTAACATCCTTATCAGGTTTTTTATGTTCTTTTACCCAGAGCTCTACAGCTTCCTTAGCAAGCTGAACATAAGGGTGCATATTATTCACCTTCCCAGATAAATTTTCTAACTAATTCTGCTTCCCACATATATAGAATATCACAAGGTCTAAAAAGTTCCAAAAACCCCCATTTTAAAATCCTAAAATCTAAAATAACAAAAACTCCCACGTCGCTTTTACTTCTAATAAGCCTTCCAAAGCCCTGTCTTAATGATAATTTCGCACTTGGCAAATAACTTTTGTTAAAAACTTCTCTTCCCTCATTCTTCTCTCTCATAATCATCATTGGATCACTGGGATTAGGAAAGGGTATCCTATCAATTATCAAAAGTGAAAGAGAAGGACCCGGAACGTCGATACCTTCCCAAAAACTATTAAGTCCAAACAAAACAGATGAACTATCATTCGAAAATTCTTCAATTAATTGGATATTTGGCTTCTCACCCTGGAAAAGATATCTAAACTTTCTCTTCTTTGAAACTATTAATTTTTTTGTTTCATTTAAATTTTTTTGTGATGTAAATAGAACAAGAGCATGCCCTCCAAAATCATCGAGAATACGTTCAATTGCATATGCTACCTGTGTTGAAAAAAGAGAAGATTTTGGATCAATATCAAAATTTTGAGGAATAATTAACTTTGCCTGTTTTTTATAATTAAATACACTCTCATAAATCATTTTGTTGTCAGCCTTAAAACCAAGCTCATTCTCCAAATAAGTAAAAGTTTTTTTATCTGGAGTTAGAGTGGCAGAGTATAAAGTTACAGATTTTGGGGGTTGAAGGTCTAAAAAATTTTTGAAAATCCCATTTACATAAACAGGCTCAATTGAGAGGCAACCCTTCTCAATAAAAAAGGAATACGAAAAATTAGGATAGTCATTAAGGCTTAAAAAATCAGAAATAGCAAGAGCATAAAAATCAATTTTCTTTTTGTAATACTTTAGTTTTGCATCAGCAAGGCCCTTGGTGCCAACCTTTTGAAAAAATTTCTCCCATTCATCAAACTCTCTTAAAATCCTTTTTGAAACCTCTATTATTTCGTTGCCATTTTTCTCTAAAAAGGACAAAGCATCATGAAACGTTACCATTTTTGAACCTTTATTTACCTTTGGATCAAGACAATAACCCTGAAGTTCCTCAAAAAAGTTCTCATATAAAGTTTTTAAATTATTAACATAGTTTTCCAGAAATTTTAAATCATTTAAAACCGGGGACAAAATTTCTGGTTCTCTGTCTACAATTTTTAGAGCAAAACCGCGTGGCAAAAAATAGTTTAGAAAGTTTTTTGAAATCTGCCTTGTACAAACACTGGATAAAATTTCGGGCAAGTGGTGGGCCTCATCCATAAGAATATGATCGTAATTAAAAGGGAAAGAACCATTAACTAAATTAAAAAAAAACGTGTGATAATTAGAAACTAAAATATCTAAATCGTTTAAAGAATTAACAAGCCTGAAATAGTGGCATGCTCCACTAAGTAAATATGGACATTTTCTGCCCGGACAATCTTCATAATCCACACTTATTACATCTTTTAATTCATAGTTCAAAAAATCATCATATTCATTTAAATCTCCCTCCTGAGAGACTCTTGCCCAATTTCTTATTGAATCCAAATCATTTTGATATATAAGTCCTTGAGTTCTCATGGCTTCATCAAATCGAAGCCAACAAAAATAATTCGATCTTCCTTTAATTAGACCATATTTAAAATCTATCTCAGCAATTTTATGCAAGTTTGGCAAATCCTTCTTTATTAACTGATCCTGCAAAACAATTTTTGCAGTAAGATAGAGTATTTTTGAACTATTTAAGCCTATCTCTACTATAGATGGTATTAAACTAGAGTAAGTTTTTCCAATGCCAGTTGGAGCCTCAATAAATGTTATCTCACAATCTCCCATGCCTTTGTAAATTAATTTTGACATATTTATCTGGTCTAATCTTTTTTCAAAATCAGTTTTCTTTTCCAAGAGATCATACAAAGAATCAATAGACAACACTTTACTTTTTTCCATTTAGCCAATTAACTTTTCTATATGACAAAAGTGGATTTATCAACGTTCCAAAAATTCCTAAACATATAAAGAAGGCTCCAAAG
Organism: Thermodesulfobium acidiphilum; assembly: GCF_003057965.1. Lineage (NCBI taxonomy): Bacteria > Pseudomonadati > Thermodesulfobiota > Thermodesulfobiia > Thermodesulfobiales > Thermodesulfobiaceae > Thermodesulfobium > Thermodesulfobium acidiphilum. Next base: position 618,848 of record NZ_CP020921.1, on the reverse strand, counting down.
AGTTTATAGCCTAGTGACTCTTTAAAGAATACTATTGCAACAAAACTACCAACAAGAGGCTCTATAAATGTAAAAACAGCAGCTTTTGATATCTCAACCATACTCAATCCATAATAAAATAAAAAATAAGCTAGAATGCCTGGAAAAAATATCAAATAAAAAATTTCTACTAAGTTAGAAAAAGTATACGTTCTAAAAAACATATTAAAACCTATAAATGGGAAGTAAATTAGAGTTGCAGCTGAAAATCGGTATAGAGTAAGCTTAAAGGGTAAAATATAATTTGAAAAATATTTTCCAAACATACTATTTATTGCATATGAAATTCCTGAAATTAATCCAAAAACCATTGTTATGCCTGGATTTTGACTGCTATTATCATAACTTGAAGCAAAAAGTAAAATAATGCCTAAAAAGCCTAAAAAAATACAAAATATTAGCCACTTTGTTAATTTTTCCTTAAAAAAATATTTTGCAAATAAAGTAATAAAAAAGGGTGCAGTATATAAAAGCAATACTGAAATAAATATTCCATTCAACTTAACCGAGGTGAAAAAAGAAAACCATTCAATAATAGTAAATAGAGCAAACAAAAGAAGCGGGTAAAATAGTCTCTTTGAATATAAATAGCCAATATCCTTAAAAAGAGGTATAAACCCTATTAAGAATACTCCAAATAGCCTAAAAAAAACAACATCATTAGCGTTAAAGCCAGATTCATACAAAAGCTCTGCAACAGGTCCTAAAAGACCCCACAATACACAGCTCAATGAAATAAAAAGATAACCAATGCTCATTTAAAAGACCATTTTCTATTATGATAATACATATTGCTTATTAAACCTAAGGAAATAAAGTTTGTCATTAAAAAAGTCCCACCATAAGAGACGAACGGCAAGGGAATACCTGTTACCGGCATCATACCCAAAACCATTCCTACGTTTACAAACGTGTGGAAAGAGAGCAAAAACGACCACAACACACAAAAATAACCCATATATCCTTTTATTTCAAATCCAATCTTAAGAATTCTAAAAACCACTAAAAATTCTAATAATATTGTTAAAAATCCACCTATTAATCCCCATTCTTCAACAATGGCGCTAAAAATAAAATCAGTATGTTGCTCAGGAATAAAGTGGAGTTGAGTATGTGTTCCGTTTAAAAAACCTTTTCCAAATATTCCCCCAGATACAACAGCTGCCTGTGATTGAATAATATGATAACCAGCACCAGTTGGATCTTGGAATGGATTTATAAAAGATAATAACCTTTCCTTTTGATAAGTATGTAAAGAATTCCACCCTATAGGGCCAGAAATAGCAGAAAATACTGTAAAAAGCAAAATTAAACAAACTGTAATTTTTCTTTTTCTTAGTCGCATAAATATATAAAACAAAAGAGGAACTAATATGATTAATAATAATTTAAAAAAATAAACAAAAAAGGATATTAAGATAACAAAAAAAACTAGATAAACCATCAGATCAAAACCATAAAACATAAAACCTGTAAGCCACAAAAACAAAATAGATAAAGCAGTTCCAAGATCTGGTTGCAAAGAAACAATTACAAATGGAATTATTGAGTACACAACCGAACTAAATATTATAATGTAAGCCTTATTTTGAGAAGAAAAAATTTTTGATAGATGTATAGCAATTAGGAGTTTAAAGAACTCAGAAGGCTGAAATGAAAATGGACCTAATGAAAGCCATCTTCTTGATCCGAGCACTACCTGACCAAAAACAATTGTAAACAACAAAATAAAAAGTCCTACAAAATATATCTTTCTGGAATTTTCAAATATATGTCTTTCCCCTATATACGAAAATATAAGCATAAGAAAAACTGAAATCACATACCATAAAAATTGTTTGATTACAAATATGTACTTATTACCACCCGTTAAAAAAACATTAGAATAAGTAACGCTATAAATATTGACAATGCCCCATACAGTCAGTAAAGTAACCATAAGAAATAATTTAAGATCAATTATTACGAGTATGCTTTTTAGTTTTTGAAGCAACTTTATCTTTTTCTTTTGAGTGGAATATTAACGATAAGATGGCTTATATTTGAATCATTAGATTCGACAAAAACGCTTGCAGCTTCTTTATCTATTTCCATATACTTATCGATTACCTGTATAATTTCTTCTCTAATCTTTTCTTGCAATGCAGGATTAATAGACAATCTGTCAAAAGTCAAAACAAATTGTAATCTCTCTTTTGCAATTGAAGAATTTCTGTTACTTTTTTTAAACAAAAAGTCTAATATCCCCACTTTACTCTCCTAACTTAGCCTTAAAAAAGTTTTTAATCTTATTAAACAGACCTTTGTCTTCTTCAAAGGAAGGAAAATCAACCTTTTCTCCTATTAATCTTCTAGAAATTCTCTGAAAAGCCTTGCCCGAGTTAGTTAAATCAGACGTAACAACTAATTCCCCCCTATTGGCAAAGGTTATAATCTCTGGGTCTTCTGGAACTATGCCCAATAACTGAATTCCCAAAATGTGCAAAACATCTTCCACGTCAAGCATATTCCCTGATTTAACCATAGAATATCTGTACCTATTCAAAATAAGATAATGATCTTTAATCCCTTTTGCTTCCAACAAACCTATCACTCTATCAGCATCTCTAACAGCAGTAACTTCAGGGGTGGTTACCACAATAGCTTCGTCAGCAAAATTCGAAGCTGCCATAAAACCCTGCTCAATACCTGCTGGAGAATCCAAAATTACATAATCAAATTCTTTCTTCAAACCCTTTATTATTTCTCCAAATCTATCAATAAGTTCTGCCAAATCTGATTTATCATGAATCTGGGAAGCAGCAAGTAAATACAGTGAATTTAACCTCTTGTCCTTTACAATAGCCTGCTGAATCTTACACCTTCCCTCCATTACGTCCATAACATCATAAACAATTCTTTTTTCAAGTCCCATAATGATATCTAGATTTCTTAAGCCAATATCTACGTCAGCAAGAAGGACAGATTTACCAAGACTTGCTAACCCACCACCCAAATTAGCTGAAGTAGTAGTTTTGCCAACTCCACCTTTACCAGAAGTTACTACTATACACTTCCCCAAAGTATCACTCCCCTATTAAAAATTTTCGCCCACTCCAGGGCTCGATGTTTATCTTATCATCCTTAAAATACGCAAACATATTATTGCTATTTATCAAACTTTTATCATTATTTGATAATAACCCTAAAACACCTGCAATTGTTATCTGTACAGGATCAAAATCCAGAGCAAATACTATGGAGGAATTGTCCAAAATTCCGGCTTGAACTATTCCTTTCAAGCTACCCAAAACTATTACTGAACCTCCCGCTGAAATTTTAGAACCTGCATTTACATCTCCTAAAATTATAACATTTCCCTCAAAATCTATCTTTTGACCAGATCTTAAGCTTTTACAAACGTACTTAGTATTCATCTTATCGAAACAAACTTTATTCTCAAAGTCTTCAAAATTTTTACCTTCAATTTTATCCTGTTCTTTATTGTTTTCATTATAAATTTTAAACGAGTCTATTTCTTCAAAACGAGCTAATTTAAGTTTTAACTGCTCTATAAAAGATGCTTCTAAATCACATAGTGATTGAATTTCAAAAATTACCTTTGTACCTTCAAAAAATTTTTTATTACTTTCAAAAAAGGATTTCACGTAAGAAATAACATCTACCAATGAAGGTTTTTGATCTATTATGAGTCTAAGAGCCCCTCTAATTCCTATCAAACGAAATTGTCTATTCTTTTCCATAATTATCTTTCCCTCAAACTAGGATTTGAAAAATAATAGTCTAGATAAGATTTAGCTACAGGACCAGAAAACGACGCACCTTCACCAATATGTTCAAAAAAAACACAAACTACAATTTCAGGTGCCTCATAAGGAGCAGCTACAACTATCCATGAGTGAGGCTTTTTCCTGGGGGGATCTTCTGCCGTACCAGTTTTTGCAATTGCGCTATATTTATCGCTATTTAATATCATAGCAGTTCCTTCTAAAACTGCTTTTCTTAAGCCTTCTCTCACCACCTCATAGGTTTTTTCGCTGAATTTAAACCCCTCATAGGAAGTATTTTCACCACTAATCAATTTACAACCTGCAAAACTGCCTTTATTCACAAAAATGCTCATCATTCTTGCAATATCCAATGGAGTAGTTCTAACAAAACCCTGTCCTATAGACATATTTACTGTATCACCATCATACCAAACGTCGTTAAATTTTTTTTCTTTCCACTCCTTTGTAGGCAAAAAACCAGTTTCTTCACCTGGTAATTTTAAACCGCTTGGTAAATCAAGACCAAATTTATTAGCATAATATCTTATCTTTTCAGGTCCTAATCTTAATCCAAGAGTATAAAATACAACATCACATGATTGAGCTATCGCTCTCTCAATATGAAGATGACCATGCCCACCTGGAAGCCAACAATAAAACGTATGATCCCCAACCTTTAGATAGCCAGGACAATAAAACAACTCTTCAGGCGTAGTAACTCCCTCTTCCAAAGCTGCTACACTAACAGCAATTTTAAATGTAGAGCCAGGTGGAAAGGATGAAAGGGCTCTATTAATAAATGGATGATCTTCTTTAAGTATGTTATCCCAGTCCTTTTGAGTCATTCCATAAACCATCTTATTGGAGTCAAAATCAGGCGAGCTCGCAAGAGTTAATATTTCACCGCTCCTGGGATCAAGAGCTACTAGTGCTCCGGGTCTTTCATTTAAAAGTTTTTGTGCATATTCCTGCAAGTCAGAATCAATATTTATTTTTACATTTTCACCAGGTATTGGTTTGGTTCCCTGAAATCTTTTTTGTATGTTGCCAAAGGCGTCAACAATTGTTATATCCGCACCATCTTGACCTCTTAGTTCTTTATCCTTTATTAACTCAACACCGGTTTTGCCAACTATTTGATTTGGATGTAAATAAGGAAACCTTTTCAGATCACTTTCTGAAGCTTCACCAACATATCCTACTGCGTGACAACCTACATTTTTCAGCGGATAATTTCTCATAGGTATTTCAATAAGTCTAAAGCCTTTTTGTCTGAAAGTTAACTCTGATAAACTAAGATATTGCTTTGTATCCAATTTTTCATGGAGTATGTAAGGATAAGGATTTCCTATACTTTTCTTAATGGATTCATAAATTTTTGCACTATCCTCATTAAGGATAGGAGAAATATTTTCAGCTAGTTCCATTGCGTTCTTATTATCTCTTGCCATAAACATTATGACATGGGCAGAACTATCATATGCCATAGGTAACCCTTTTCTGTCAAAGATTTTCCCTCTTGGAGCAGGTATAGGGAGAATCCTTGTAGTGCTATCAATCGTTACTTGCTTAAACTCATCGCCACCAAACATAGCTAAAGAAATGAGTCTGTAATTAAGAGCTGTCCAAAGAATTCCCAAAAAACCTATTGACAAAAATTCTCTTCTTCTAATTCTCATTTTTATTCACCAACAAATATTTATATAATTTTTGGATTACTAACAAAAAAACTAGGTTTATTAAGCTGTTAACTATTATAGCCACAAAAAGATTAAAAAAATTAAAAGCATTAACAAAAATAAAGACAAGGGTAAATAGCAAAAAATAATAAATTATTAGAGCAAAGACGAATACAAGGCTCTTACTCCAACTAAAATTTTTTTCAAGATATAACTTTATAAACAAAATTATAAACAAAAACAAAAACAAATTTGTTCCCAAATAAATTCCTAGCCTAAAATCATCAAAGAAGGAGAAAAAAATTAATGGAAGCAAAATACTCTTCGAAAAGTCAAAATTGCAATACAAAGAGTATAAGATTGCTGGTGTAAGCGTTAAGATAACGCCTGAAAGTCCAAACACGTTCACAAGGGAAAGAAATAAAACTTGAATTAGATAGAAAAAAATACAGATTAAAGAAACTAACTTCCAAGATAGACCCATACTTCATTCACCGTTTGAATTTTTTTCATAGGAACAGCCGTAAAAATTGTGTTCAAACTTCCAACTTCACGTAAAGTCATAACTTTTGCAACTGGAATATTCGGAGGCAATAAAGATAATGGAACACTTGCCGTAACTAAAACTTCAAGAGGATGAATTGCTGCAAATACACTTGGCACATTAAAAATTAATTCTTCGGATCCAGTTCCTTCTAAAATTCCATACAAATTTGAACCATTTAGCTTAACCGGGATTTTTACTGATTTATCGCCTATATATGAAACTTTTGAAAAATTTGGAGCAACGTCTGAAATTAATCCCACAATACAACCATCAGAAATAACAGGCATACCTATTTTAACCCCTTCATTAGATC